>JAJFHY010000226.1 GCA_021775375.1 Amylibacter sp.
CAAAAGCCTCTACATGCTCTTTCAACGGCTTGCCGTCTTCCATCACATCGGGGGCTTCCAGCTCACCGTCAGCCATCAACAGCCCGGAGATAGAATAACTGCCGCGACGGCTTTGCAAAACCGTCCGTTCAGCCAGATTGATCAGCTGGCGGATATTGCCGGGCCAGGGGGCCTGCAACAGTTTGGCCGCATCTTCAGCGGATACTTCAGGTTGATCACAGCCGTATTCATCCGCAAAGTTTTCGGCATAGCGCGTGAACAACGTAAGAATATCCTCACCACGCTGCCGCAAAGGCGGCGGCGTTATTTGCATCGCTGCAAGACGAAAGTACAAATCTTGGCGCAACACATCGTCCAGCGCGTTGTTTGGGTCTGGTTCATTTGAAATTGCTATGATCCTCAGTTGGGATACATCCCCGCGATCATGCTCTGTCATTGCACTTAACAATTTGGCTTGCACTGAAACAGGTAAGCTTTCAACGTCTTCCAGACAAAGCGTCCCGCCCAGTGAGCTTTCCAGAAACGGTACGGCATCTTCATTGGGACCGAATAGACGCCTGGTTAACTCGTCCTCTGTGAAAGCGGCACAATTCACGGTGATAAACTTTTTGCCCTGACGTGAGCCACAAGCATGCAACGCATGCGCAATCAAACTTTTACCTGTGCCGGTTTCACCTGATATCAGAATATGCCCGTCCGCCTGCGCCAAATCCAGAATATCCTCGCGCAAGCGTTCCATCACAGGGCTTGAACCGACCAGTTTGCGTAACAATACTGTACCATCAGATAGTTCGCGTCGTAACGTGCGGTTATCAAGCGTCAGACGGCGTGTTAAAACCGCGCGTTTTGCGAGCTCGGCCATGCGTTCGGGATCAAACGGTTTTTCCAGAAAATCATAAGCGCCAATGCGCATTGCCTCTACGGCCATTGAAACATCCCCATGGCCGGTAATCATGATCATCGGCAAAGTGTTATCAATACTTTGAATTTTTTTCAAAAACTGAATGCCATCGATTTCGGGCATGCGAACGTCAGAGATGATGATACCCGGAAAATCAGAATCGATTTCCTTTAACGCATGCACCGCACTTGGATATGTCACGGTGCGATACCCCGACAGGGTCAGCCACTGTGAAATGCTTTCGCGCATATCCTGTTCGTCATCGACAATTGCTATTTTTATCTGCTCGGCCATTTGGCTACTCCGCCGCTTTTATTTCGTCTTCTTTAATCAATGGTAACTGGAACTCAAACACGGCACCATGGGGTTTGATGTTTCTGGCAAGAAGTCGCCCACCTAAATCATTTGCTATCCCCGAAGAAATTGCCAAACCCAGTCCAACGCCATCACCTGCTTGTTTAGTTGTGTAAAAAGGCTCGAACAGGTTATCCAGATTTTCAATTCCGGTACCGTTGTCTTTGATGCTTAGTTTAGCGACTTCGCCTGCGACCAACAAAATTTCCAGATGGCGGTCACTTTGAATTTTCATCGCATCAATCGCATTTCTTAGAAGGTTCACTATAACCTGTTCCAAACGCACTTCATCACCCATAACCATAACAGGGGTTTTGGGCATGGTCTCTGTAATATCTATATCAAGCTGATTTAATTGCGGCGACATCATAGACAGACTGCCATGAACAGAACTGCGCAAATCAACCGGATGCAGGTCATCACTGCCTTTACGGGCATAGGATTTAAGTTGTTTGGTGATCGTACCCATCCGACCAATCAGATCATCGATGCGCTGAAAACTACCAATAGCTTCTTCCGGGCGATGGCGTTTTAACAACAATTTTGCACCGGCTATATAGGTTCGCATAGCGGCTAGAGGTTGGTTTAATTCGTGGCTGACTGCAGCGGACATTTCGCCCAAAGCGGCCAGTTTTGAGCTTTGTGCCAGGCTTTGTTCGGCAACCTGCAAGTTTCGTTCAGCCTCTTCGCGTTGCGAGATTTCAAGAGTTAACTGTTCGTTCAGGGTGCGCAATTCAGCTGATTCAGCTTGATAAGCAAAGGACTTTTTTATCGCGCGTTTGGACATAATATAAAACAAAAGGGCAAAGAGCATCGCATAGCCCATGATTTCTAATGCCAGAATACCGTTAACACGTGCCCGAATACTTTCATATGAAGCCAGATATACAATATTCCAACCCTGAAAAGGGACTTTTTCATCAATGCGAAACAAAGGTTGGTCACGTATATAAGCATCGGCAACAGAGCCTGACCATTGACCTGTCGCGCGTAATGCGCGTTCCATTGTAGATAAGATCGGCTTGTTCGACAATGCTTCTGACAGGGTTTGGTTTTCAAACTGCCGCTCTGTCGATAGCAAAATTGTCCCTTCAGAATCGGTCACGATAAGCGTTGCATCATTTTTCGCCCAGGTATCAAATAGCCCGCCCAGACCGACCTCAACCACAATAATACCCACTATTTCTTTATCGCTTAATAAATGCCGAGAGAAATAATATGACCGTCCACCACTGCTGTTTTCAAAATTTGTAAATACAGTGTCATTGGAACGTAAAGCAGCCACATATACAGGTTTATCGCTTAAAAACTCACCTAAATTGTTGCGATCGCTTGATGCAACCGTACGGCCGGTTTTATCCAGCAGGAATATTTCTTTTGTTCCTATGTCATCATGGTAACCGATAAGCCGTTGCGATGAATTGGTGAAATCGGCAGAATTTAGCGCCGAGATAAGTGTTGTATCGCGCGACAAAAGTAATGGCACAATTGCACTGCGCTGCAGATCACTGATAATACGGCCGCTATATAGCGCTAATTGGCGTTCTGCATTCGCGCGTGTGGAATTGTTGAAAAGCTGCGTAAAATAAAGATTGCTAAGCCAGATAACGGCAACAGCGGTTATAATCAGAAATAGAACGCCCACACGGGCAAGTATATTCGAACGGTGCGTTTCTTCTGTTGATGTAAGTGCTTTGTTGCCCATGAACAGATAGTAGGTGTTGTCGATTATACGCTCAAGTAAAATACACTGTATTGATAGCTTTTAAGCGGAAACAAGCGCGCTTGCGATACTTTCAAACAATTTATTACCATCAACACCACCTAATGCAGGGTCATTCATGCGTTCCGGATGGGGCATCATGCCTAACACGCGGCGATTATCAGACAGTATGCCTGCAATATCATCAACGGATCCATTGGGATTATTCACATATGTGTATGCAATACGGTCATCACCATGCAATGCTTTTAATATTTCCGTATCCGCAGTGTAATTGCCGTCGTGATGTGCCACAGGGTAGGTGACCACATCACCGATTTTGTGTGCATTGGTAAATGCAGATTTTGTAGTTTCCACTTTAAGTTCAATATCTTTGCACACGAACTTTAAGTTAGAATTGCGCATCAACACACCCGGTAACAGACCGCTTTCTGTCAAAACCTGAAAACCGTTGCAAATACCGATTACATAACCGCCTTTTTTGGCGAATTCGATAACCGAACGCATAATGGGAGAGCGTGCAGCAATTGCTCCGCAGCGCAGATAATCGCCAAATGAGAAGCCGCCAGGGATGCCAACAATATCGATATCCTTAGGCAGGTTGCTTTCTTTGTGCCAAACCAATTGTGCGCGATTATTATCGCCAGAGGCGCGATCAAATCCAACAGCCATATCGCGGTCGCAATTTGAACCCGGAAATTGTATAACCGCGGCGCGCATCAGAGAATTTCCACTGAATAATCTTCGATCACAGTATTTGCCAAAAGTTTTTCACACATGTTTTTAACTTGTTCTTCAGCTTTTGCCGTATCCGTTTCGGATAGTTCCAACTCGATGATTTTACCTTGGCGCACCCGGTCAACACCTTCGAACCCGAGGGCCCCAAGTGAATGTTTAACGGCGGCCCCTTGCGGATCCAAAATACCGTTTTTCAGGGTGACATGTACACGTGCTTTCATGGTTTTAGCCCTTATTTTACGAGTTTAGGCACATCTTTTGCACCGATTTTAGGCAATAGGCCCAGGCGACGTGCCACTTCGGAATAGGCCTCTGTTAAAGAGCCCAAATCGCGTCGAAACACATCTTTATCGAGTTTTTCATTGGTCTTAATGTCCCACAAACGGCAGCTATCAGGGCTGATCTCATCTGCAATAACCAGTTGCTGGTAATCATTTTCTGTCAAACGGCCAATTTCTATTTTGAAATCTATCAGTTTGATCCCGACACCGTACATGATGCCCGACATATAATCATTAACACGCAAAGCCATTGCAATTATTTCGTCCAGCTCACGTTGTGTCGCCCATTCAAGTGCCAAAATATGTTCTTCCGCGACCAAAGGATCGCCCAGACTGTCTTCTTTGTAACTGAATTCCACAATCGGTCGGCTTAAAACGGTACCTTCTTCAATTCCCAGCCGCGTGGCCATAGAGCCGGCTACAACATTTCTGACAATCACTTCCAACGGGATGATTTCAACCTGTTTAATCAGTTGCTCGCGCATGTTTAAACGTTTGATGAAATGTGTTGGAAGGCCAATGCTTTCCAAACCTTTCATAAAATGTTCTGAAAAACGGTTATTTAACGCACCCTTACCGTCAATGACGTCTTTTTTCACTGCGTTAAATGCAGTTGCATCATCTTTAAAATACTGAATGATGGTTCCCGGTTCCGGGCCTTCGTACAGGGCTTTCGCTTTGCCTTCGTAAATCTTCTTACCCTTGGCCATGGGGATCTCCAATCGGACAGTGGGGGGACTCATATCCCCGTTCCTTGCGCACTCTATAAGCTGTCCTAAAAGTCGCAGCAAGTTCATTCATACAACACCTTGTAGACGTTTTAATTTAGCCCCATATAATAAGGAAGAAAGAATCCCTAAGGAGAACATGGATGAGCACGTTTGATGAACGCGAAGACGCATTTGAAAAGAAATACGCACATGACGCAGATATGCAATTCAAGGCTGACGCGCGTAGAAACAAGCTATTGGGATTATGGGCTGCAGAGCTATTGGGAAAATCTGGCGATGATGCTGATACCTATGCTGTTGAAGTCGTTAAATCAGATTTTGAAGAAGCTGGTCACGAAGATGTTTTTCGTAAAGTTTCCGCTGATCTGGGAGATAAAGCGGATGAAGCCACTATTCGTGCTAAGATGAAAGAGTTGATGGCCGTCGCAAAAGCAGAAGTGTTTGACGAAGTATAATCCAAATCATTTGAGAATAAAAAGGCCCCTAAATTTATAGGGGCCTTTTTATTAATTGGTCGGCACAAACAGTACACGCATAACCATTGAGGGAAAATTCCTCACAAAATGCACAACAAATCGTAAAATCTATATAGCATTCTGTTATGCCGACCGTTTCAATAAATCCTTAAAATACCTTACCTAGAGTTAAGGAGTATCACTAAAAAAAGAGTGAGGAAAGTCACTAATAAAAGATTATAACATTTTCGTGATCAACGTCTACCCAAATACACGCTTAAAGATAGTGTCCACGTGTTTTGTGTGATAGCCAATATCGAATTTTTCTTCGATCTCTTCTGCACTCAAAGCTTTTAGCACATCGGTATCTGCCAGAAGCTCGGTTTTGAAATCTTTGCCCTGTTCCCAAACCTTCATTGCATTGCGTTGCACCAGTTTGTAACTGTCTTCACGGCTTACACCGGCTTGTGTTAAGGCTAGAAGTACCCGCTGCGACATGACCAAGCCACGAAATTTATTCATGTTTGCCAGCATGTTGTCGGGGTAAATCACTAGTTTTTCAACAAGACCTGTCAGGCGCGCCAATGCAAAATCAAGCGTAATGCAGGTATCCGGGCCGATGTTACGTTCCACAGAAGAATGCGAAATATCGCGTTCGTGCCACAGGGCGACATTTTCCATAGCGGGCACCACTGCCATACGTACAAGTCGCGCGAGACCTGTTAGGTTCTCTGACAACACAGGGTTGCGTTTGTGCGGCATCGCAGATGAACCTTTTTGGCCTTTCGAGAAAAACTCTTCCGCTTCCAGTACTTCGGTGCGTTGCATATGACGGATCTCGATTGCGATGTTTTCAATGGATGATCCAACGACGCCAAGGGCTGCGAAAAATGCCGCATGGCGGTCGCGCGGGATCACTTGTGTACTGATAGGTTCAACTTCCAGTCCCAACTTGGCACAAACATGTTCTTCCACGGCAGGGTCGATATTGGCAAATGTGCCAACTGCGCCGGAAATAGCACCGGTCGCAATTTCCATCCGGGCTTTTTTCAGACGGTTCAGGTTGCGATCCATTTCCGCATAGAACCGCGCAAATGTCAGGCCCATTGTCGTTGGTTCTGCATGAATGCCATGCGAGCGGCCGATGCGAACCGTCATTTTATGTTCCATCGCACGGGTTTTTAACGCCGCCAGCAGTTTTACCATGTCATCAATCAGAATGTCTGTCGCTTTCACAAGTTGGACATTAAAACAGGTGTCCAGAACATCCGATGAAGTCATTCCCTGATGAACAAAGCGTGCTTCATCACTGCCAACATGTTCTGCAAGGTGGGTCAGGAACGCGATTACGTCATGTTTGGTAACGGCCTCGATCTCATCAATTCGGGCCACATCAAACGTGACATCTTTAGCTTTCCAGACAGCATTCGCATTTTCACGTGGGATCACACCGATATCGGCCATAGCTTCACAGGCATGCGCCTCAATTTCATACCATATACGGAATTTGGTTTCAGGAGACCAGATGGCGACCATTTCAGGGCGGGAATAGCGAGGGATCATGGGATTACCTTTAAATTGCTGGTGTATCCTGCGCCTCTTAAACCGCTGTGCACATCAGTGCAAGGACTGGGGATGTCGCAAGCCAAAGTAAAAGGCATGTCAACATTATTTATGGTGGCAATTAATAATTATGCTGCCTAATAATTAAATAACTCTCTGCACAATGACAAAGGATTGCAGTTATGTCGCTATTGGCAAATGCACAAACAGCATCACGATGTGAACTAGCTGCACATAACCAAAAATCATGGTTACGCCAAAGTGCTTATGTCGCTGCCGATTCTGCATTTTACCGCGAAATCTGGGAAGGGCGCAAACCACCTAAAGATCTGCGCGATATTTCTGATATGCCGCTTTCGGACAAATCCCAATTACGGCTGTCACAAGAGACGTTTCCCCCCTTTGGAAATTACCTGGCTGCACCGGCAAGTCTTGCCACGCGCCTGCATCGTACGTCCGGCACATCGGGGCAGGCGATGAACCTGGCTCTTTCAGCACGCGATTGTGAAATAACGCAAATTGTCGGTGGACGCGCGCAAAGCTCCGCAGGGCTGACACCTGATCATAAGGTAGTGCATTGTCTGAATTATCAGATGTGGATGGGTGGCCTGACCGATCACTTGACACTAGAGGCGACGGGCGCACTTGTTATTCCTTTCGGTGTAGGCAGTACTGATCTGTTGATACACACTATTATAGAGCTGGGCGTCACTGCCATCTCGTGTACACCATCATATCCTGCCGTTTTGGAGCGCGTATTGGCTGAAAAATACCCCAAGCTTAGCCCCCGTGATCTAGGTTTAAAACTTGGCCTGTTTGGCGGTGAAGCGGGGCTTGATGATCCTGCCTTGCGTAAACGTCTGAAAGATACATGGGGATTTGAGCCGCGTAATGCGAATTTCGGCGTTTCGGATGTGTTTTCAAATTTTGCGGCACAATGTGAATATGATACCCGTCTTCACTTTCTGGCAAGTGACGTGCTTTACCCTGAACTGATCAACCCGGACACCAAAGCACCTATACCGCTTGAAGCAGGGCAAGAGGGTGAATTGGTTTTGACCCATCTCGCACGAGACTGCCAACCTTTGGTGCGTTTTCGTACGGGCGATATCATCGCCATAGATGAAACAGACCCATGCAAGTGCGGGTACACAGGATTTCGATTTCGCGTAATTGGCCGATCAGATGATATGGTTGTGGTGCGCGGTTTGAACATGTTCCCGACTATGGTTGCGGCAGTGATCGGGGGATTTGCGGATCTTACAGGTGATTACAGGATCGTGCTTGATGTGCCGCCACCATATGATGCCCTACCTGTCCAGGTAGAATTGGCAAAAAACATACCGGGATCATCTGCCTTATCCGAACGGATAGAGAAGGAATTCAAGCGCAGTCTAGGGGCAACGACACGTATAAAATTGAAACCGCATGGATATTTTCCTGCAACAACAGGCAAAACCAAACGTGTGTTAAGGAATAACAAATGACAGGTATGACATATGAAACTGTTTTAAGCAGTTTAAACGATGCGGGTGTGCGCACAATCACATTGAACCGTCCGGACAGCTTGAATGCAATGAACAGAC
>JAJFHY010000227.1 GCA_021775375.1 Amylibacter sp.
GTCGAAACTGCACAGTATTGCGTGCTTTTATGGCGGGCCTGTAGCTCAGTTGGTTAGAGCAGAGCGCTCATAACGCTTTGGTCGTAGGTTCGAGTCCTACCGGGCCTACCACCTAAACCCATCTCTTATATAATCAATACATGAAGTGCTGCTACTGTATTAAAGTTTTCCAAGAATGTATTAACAGTAGTTTTATTAGTCGATTCAATAATTGTATTTGGAAGCTTTGTTCAATTATGCTTATATATTATTACTTTATCTGCATAATACTTGGGCGAAACAATGAACAAGACCGCACTCGCAAAACTTGATCTTACAAAAGAGCCTGCCTTTGGACCTTGGTTGTCTCAGGCTTCAATTCTGGTAATTGATGATGAGCCGGGAATGCGGAATTTTCTTGTTAAAATATTAAAGCCACGCTGTCGGAATGTTGTGGAAGCCTCAAATACAGAAGAGGCCTCAAAGATTCTGGATGCAGGACACTTTGATGTTGTTATTCTAGATAACATTATGCCTGGTAAAAATGGTGTAGATTGGTTGCGTGAGCAACGTAAAGTAGGCTTTTTTGCGGATGCAATACTTATCACGGCATTTGCCGATCTGGAAACTGCCATTCGCGCACTTCAAGCGGGGGCGGTGGATTTTGTCTTAAAGCCGTTTCGCTCGAATCAAATACTTAATGCCGTTGCGCGGTGTATTGACCGCATGCGATTGCGGCGCGATAACTTTCTTTTACGGCACGAATTGGAAAGTAATTCCAAGGAAAACGGGCGCCGCGACCGTTTGTTAGGGAATTCGAAAAGTATCAAAACCATACGTGAAACCCTACATCGGATTGCGCCATTGCCAAGTACGGTTCTTATTACCGGCGAATCTGGTACTGGCAAAGAAGTTGCAGCACGTACACTACACTCATCGTCTGATCGTGCAGATAAAGCATTCGTCTCAGTTAATTGCGTGACGATCCCCGCAGATATTTTGGAAAACGAGCTTTTCGGTCACATTAAAGGGGCACATGAAGAAGAAGATGATGATGATCAACGTAGTGACGGCCTGTTTTTACATGCCAGCGGCGGAACGCTCTTTCTGGATGAGGTTGCGGATTTACCTTTTGATGTTCAGGGTGCGCTTTTACGTGTAATTGAAGATAATAAAATACGGCCTGTCGGTTCAAAACGCGAAGTTCCGATAGATGTTCGTTTTATTTTTGCTGCTAACACTGATTTATTAGCCGCGGTTGAAGCTGGTCGATTCCGTGCTGATTTGTTTTATAGGATCAATACATTGCAAATCGAAATGCCACCTTTGCGTGATCACATAGAAGATGTTCAGGAATTGGCTGATATATTTATGCAGGAAATCTCCTTTGAACTAGGGGCTACACCCTTGAAAATATCCAGTGCAATCAGGCGTGGGTTTTTACGCTACGACTGGCCTGGTAATGTGCGCGAGCTACGCAATTTAATAGAACGATCATTGATTTTGGGTGAGTTTCCACCCGAGTTTGAAGGGGTTGATGAAGACAGCTCTTTTGTAATCGATGACACTTTGCAATCTGTTGAGCGTCAACACATTTTACGAGTACTGGAAGAATGCGGCGGCAATCGCGCTGAAGCCGCACGTAGACTAGGTGTGTCGCGAAAAACCATCGACCGTAAATGTGCAATGTGGAATGACTGATCGCAAACCAACGGATGTGCCCCAGACCAAATTTATGTGGTTAAGGTCTGTTCGGTTTAGACTTTTGGTTATTGCTATTTTGCCAATGCTGGTTGTTATGCCATTATTGCTCGCTGGTACTTTTTCGCAATGGTCTACAAAATTTGACGATCTGCTGATTGCAAAAGTTAATGGTGAATTAACAATTGCGCATCAATATGTGGAAAGCATATTGGAAACCAGTGAGAACAGGGTCAAGGCTTTGGGTGCATCGGCTGTTTTTTCAAACATAATTGCCCGACAAAACCACGGCGCGATAAATTCTTTTTTGGAAATGCAGCGTCGTGACCTTGGGTTAGATTTTCTTTATCTTGCTGATGCAACCAGTACGATGTCATCAAAGCAGGATAATCGGTATTTTGTTCATTTTGCTAATTGGCCTGTTGTGAAATCGGCATTGAATGGTGATGCGCGTACAGAAATGGATTTGTTTTCAAATGTAGATTTAACCGTATTCTCGGATGATTTAGCAAAACTTGCACGCATCGATCTGGTGCCAACTAAAGCCGCGGTTCCAACAGAGCGTACTGTTGAAAGTCGGGGCATGGTGGTCCATACAGCCGCGCCATTTGAATTGAATGGGCGACGTGGGGCTTTGGTCGGGGGGATACTCTTGAACCGTAATCTGAAATTTATTGATACAATTAACGATCTTGTCTATCCCGCTGCAAGTCTGACGGACGGAAGCACTGGTACTGCAACACTGTTTCTGGAAGATGTACGGATTAGTACAAATGTGCGCCTGTTTGAAAATGTCCGCGCTCTTGGTACGCGGGTATCTGCAATTGTGCGCTCGACAGTGCTGGATCAAGGGATGGTCTGGCTTGATCGGGCATTTGTTGTAAATGACTGGTATATTTCCGCATATGAACCAATCGTTGACAGCCACGGCGCACGCATTGGTATGCTTTACGTGGGTTTTTTGGATACGCCGTTTAGAACGGCAAAATCAGTGACATTATGGACAACTATCGGGGCGTTGTTGGCGGCTGTTATACTTTCTGTACCAATTTTTTTACGTTGGGCGCGTGGAATATTCCGACCATTGGAACGCATGCTTAAAACTATTGATAAAGTCGAGGGCGGTGAATTGGGTGCACGTACCGGTTGGACATGCACCGATGATGAAATAGGGCAGGTTGCATCGCATCTGGATAGTTTATTAGGCCAAATACAAGATCGTGACAGACGTTTGCGCGGACTTGCAGCCGAACTGAATGACCGCGTTAAAGAACGCACACAAGAATTAAGTGATGCAAATAAGCGTTTGGAAGCTACAACAAAACAATTGGTTGTATCGGAAAAACTTGCAGCCATTGGTGAAATAACAGCAGGAATTGCCCATGAAATAAATAACCCGATGGCTGTTATTCAGGGCAATGTTGATGTTGTACGTCAAGAGCTGGGTG
>JAJFHY010000228.1 GCA_021775375.1 Amylibacter sp.
GAAATAAAAGCGGCGGAGTAGCCAAATGGCCGAGCAGATAAAAATAGCAATTGTCGATGACGAACAGGATATGCGCGAAAGCATTTCACAGTGGTTAACCCTGTCGGGCTATCGCACCGTGACCTATCCAAGTGCGGTGCATGCGTTAAAGGAAATCGATTCTGATTTCCCGGGTATCATCATATCGGATGTTCGCATGCCCGAAATCGATGGCATTCAGTTTTTGAAAAAAGTTCAAAGTATTGATAACACTCTGCCTATGATCATGATTACCGGCCATGGGGATGTCTCAATGGCCGTAGAAGCTATGCGAATTGGTGCTTATGATTTTCTGGAAAAACCGTTTGATCCCGAACGCATGGCCGAGCTCGCGAAACGCGCAGTTTTAACGCGCCGCCTGACACTTGATAATCGTACGTTACGACGCGAATTATCTGATGGTACGGTCTTGTTGCGCAAACTGGTCGGTTCAAGCCCTGTGATGGAGCGCTTGCGCGAGGATATACTGGATTTGGCGCAAGCGGACGGGCATATTCTGATATCGGGTGAAACGGGCACAGGTAAAAGTCTGATTGCACATGCTTTGCACGCCTGTGGCTCGCGTCAGGGCAAAAAATTTATAACCGTAAATTGTGCCGCATTCACTGAGGACGAGTTAACCAAGCGTTTATTTGGTCCCAATGAAGATGCCGTACCGTTTTTAGAAAGCTCACTAGGCGGTACGCTTTGTTTGGAAGACGTCGAAAGCCTGCCGGTTTCGGTGCAAGCCAAATTGTTAAGTGCAATGACAGAGCATGATCGCGGGGATGTATCCCAACTGAGGATCATTGCAATTTCAAATGAACCGGACCCAAACAACGCGCTGGACGATGTGTTGCGCCAAGATTTGTATTTCCGGCTTGCAGCGATGCAAATAACACCGCCGCCTTTGCGGCAGCGTGGTGAGGATATTCTTACGTTGTTCACGCGGTATGCCGAAAACTTCGCGGATGAATACGGTTGTGATCAGCCGGAAGTGTCGGCTGAGGACGCCGCCAAACTGTTGCAAGCCCCCTGGCCCGGCAATATCCGTCAGCTGATAAATCTGGCGGAACGGACTGTATTGCAAAGCCGCCGTGGAACTTATTCTATCTCTGGCCTGTTGATGGCTGATGGTGAGCAGGAAGCCCCCGATGTGATGGAAGACGGCAAGCCGTTGAAAGAGCATGTAGAGGCTTTTGAGCGGATGCTGATAGACAACACTATGCGCCGCCACAAAGGATCAATTCAGTCTGTGATGGAAGAATTAAAACTGCCGCGCCGGACCTTGAATGAGAAAATGGCAAAGTATAGCCTGACCCGTTCGGATTATGTGGGATAAGGGTGTGGGGTAGCTGATGTCCCAGTTGGGACAGGTAGTTAACTGATTGTTTTTAATCTACAATACAAAAAGTTAGTTATGAATCTGCACAGATGAGGTGACTAAGAAAAACCAAAGGTCGCGTTAGGCAGAACCCAAGGCATGTTCAATTTCACTGGCTTTGAATACTATCACCAAGTCAGCCAGCGCAGAACGAAAGGGTTCTGGCGTCTGACGAAAACCTTTCGCAGTTCGTCACCGAAAAAGATTGCAAGAGCAAAGGGTATAGACAAGGCTAGGTGCCATAACTGGAGGGGTGCAGTTCCAAAGAATGCATTGAAGGCAGGTATATATGAAATACCAGCCAACAAGAGCAGTTCCGCCGCGATGCCAAAGAGGACCAGGTGGTTGCTGAGAAGGCCTACCGTAAACAGACTTTGTACGCGCGTACGGCAGATAATCACGTCAGCTACCTGGCATATGATTATTGAGGCGAAGAACCCTGTGATGGCTGTGCGATAAAGCGGGTCGGAATTAGCAAGATCCTGCCCCCACTCCCAGCCGCCGGAATACAGGATCGTGAAATAGGTAAAGAACCCCGCTGCCGCCTGGATCATTCCAATGATACCATAGCTCATGAAAAGAAGGTTCCGGCTGAGTAACCGCTCTGACCGCGCCCTTGGTTTGCGCTTCATAACATCGGTCTCGGGCTTTTCGGCGCCAAGCCCCAGTGCAGGTAGGATGTCTGTTCCAAGGTCGATCGACAGGATCAGGATCACCGTCAGAGGAAGCGGTATGTCAAGAAGAACAAAGGCGATAAAGGGTAGGATTTCAGGAATATTCGATGTCAGGATATAGGCAATAAATTTCTTGATGTTGTCAAAGATCGTTCGACCCTCTTCAACCGCGACAACAATGGTGGCAAAATTATCGTCCATAAGAACCATATTCGATGCTTCCTTTGCCACCTCGGTGCCGCCAACACCCATGGCAACACCCATATCGGCGTTCTTTAGTGCCGGCGCGTCGTTCACACCATCACCCGTCACGGTCACGATGTGTCCAAGCGACTGCAACGCCTGTACAACCTGTAGCTTTTGGGCTGGCGCGGTTCTGGCAAACACGATCTCGGGTTCTTCACGTAACACCTTTTGAAGATCGTTATCTGTCATCTTTTGAAGTTCGTCGCCTTGAACGACTCTACCGGTCGACGATATCATCCCGATTTGCTCGGCAATGCTCTTGGCTGTTAGTCCAAAATCACCGGTCAGCATAATCACCTGAATTCCGGCAGATCGACAGCGGGCGAGTGCCTCTGGCACTTCGGGTCTGGGTGGATCGATCATGCCTGTCAGACCCAGAAAGATATATCCCGTTTCGGGGATTGGTCCGCGCTCTGCCGGTCGTGCTGCAAACCCAAGACCACGTTCCCCGCGCGCGGCAAATTCGCGGTACGCGCCGATCACATCTGCGCGACGTTCCGCGGATAGCGCAACAATATCCCCGTTCAGTGATATTCTGTCGCACAAATCAAGCACGACTTCGGGTGCACCCTTTAAATACGCCTGCGGGCCCTCGCCTGCGTCGGTCAATGTGATCATCCGCTTGGAGATTGAATTGAATGGCTGTTCTGCAATGCTCTCGACCTGCCGCAATGCATCGACATCAGCATATTGGTTAGCATACAGCAACAATGCCCCTTCGGTAGCATCGCCGGATACCCCGCCATCAGACAGATAGGCATTGTTGCACACGCACATGACCTTCAGCAGGTCATCGAATGCAGGCGTGCCTTGTACCAGCTTGTCCGAAGCGGAATAGATATCCGACCCTATGGCTACGGTTGTCACGGTGATTTTGTTTTGGGTCAGCGTTCCGGTCTTATCCGTGCAAATGACCGTGGTCGAGCCAAGGGTTTCGACGCTTTCAAGATTCTTGATCAGGGCATTCTTCTGCGCCATGCGTCGGCTTGCCATTGTCAGGCTCAATGTCACGGTGGGAAGTAATCCTTCGGGGACGTTGGCCACGATAATTCCAATAGCGAAAATCAGGCTCCCGATGACAGGATTGCCGATCAGTACCGATATGGTAAAGAAAGATACGCCAAGGGTGATAGCAATGAGGCTGATCACCTTGATGAAGTATTTCAGTTCTTTGTGAATAGGAGATTCAGTTTCGTCGGTTGCTTTTGTAAGTTCCACGATCGAGCCGATTTGCGTTTGCATCCCAGTCGTACAGACAACAACAAGACCCTCACCGTTTTGCACAAGGCTGCCCGAGAACACCATGTTCGGGCTTTCAAGGACGTTATCGCTGGATTTGCTTGCGTTCAGAAGTTGCGGCTCGCTTTCACCTGTCAGACTGGAATTGTCTACGCGCAGTTCTTTTGCTTCTATTAATCGTCCGTCTGCCGGAACACGGTCACCTTCGTTCAGAATAATAATGTCACCGGGTACAAGATCTTCGGCCGGGGCTTCTTGTAGTTTACCGTCACGCAAAACCGTTATCATCGAGGGCATCATCTTTTTGAAGCTCTCCATGATCTTTTCACTTTGATTTTGCTGCAAATATGTGAAGGCCGCATTCAGAAACACAACGGCCAGCAACGCTATCGCGATGTAGAAATTGCCCTGTCCGGGATCGAGACGTTCAGCGGTGAGTGCCAGCATCCCTCCGACGATAAGTAGAAGAGCAAAGAAATTTTTGAACTGCATCAGGAATTTCAATAGCTCGGGAGTATCCTTGGCTACCTTCAGTTCATTTTTTCCAATGATTTCCAGTCTTGAGCGTACTTCGGCTTCTGTCAGGCCGTCTTGCGTCGCTTCTAGTGTTTTGAGCGTACTTTTAAGCGATCCGGTATGATAATCTGCCATCCCAATCATCCTCTGCAAGTTAGCCATTACATATTTCTAGCGGTGCAAAAGGCTTTTGAAAATGGCTAACTTCGATGTCCGATACCCATGACGTAAAGCAGTTTCATGTTCAGGGAGGTGACCAATGGAATGATGGCAAATAGCTTTCAATAATCTAAGAAATGGATTTTAAAGTGCTTTCCAGATCACCGTATCCGGTAAACCGCCGCTCTAACGGCAGGCCAAGCTTATCGGCACAGGTTTGCGCCTTGGCGTCCAGTGCGGGGTCATTGATTTGCGCCTGATAAACAACTTTCGTGTAATTGCCGAAATACATGTCCCGCAGTTCGGGATGGCGGTCCAAACCCATCGGTTTCATGATGAAAGCATCGAATTGTTTAACCAGAAAGTCGGTTAAATAAAATGCGGTAATTTCATCTTCGGATGTTTTGGCAAACACCTCATTACCTTCAAAAAAACTGTAACAATGCGGGCCTTCAACCATTTCCACACCCAGTTCAGTGCATTTAGCCTGTAACAGGCCACCTGTGCCACAGTCTGCATAAACCACAAAAATGGTTTCATAGTCATTTTGATGCTTCAAAACCGCTTCTTCTACGGCATTGGGAATTTTGTCGGGATATAGGTGGTATTTGGCAGGCAGGCACTGCAAATCCATATGATCCCATTTGTTCAGGCGTTTCAGGGCGAGTATCTCATGTGCCAAAGCCCCGCACGCCAAAAGCAAAACGCGCCCGAGTGTTACGTCCGGCGCGTCGATACCTTTTTCAGTCAATGTCTTATCATCGACCGGTAGTGCCATTTAGGCGCTCATTTGATTGTGTTTTTTGGCCATGTATTCTTTTGCAGTTTCCACCGCCACGGCGGCATCACGGCAATAGGCGTCAGCACCAATGGCTTTACCGAACTCTTCGTTCAAGGGTGCACCGCCTACCAACACAACATAATCGTCACGCATGCCTTTTTCGACCATCGTGTCTATAACGACCTTCATATAGGGCATTGTTGTGGTCAACAAAGCGGACATTCCAAGAATATCGTAGTCACCCTCTTCGAGTTCATCCAGGTAATTTTCAACGGGGTTGTTGATACCGAGATCTTTAACTTCAAAGCCGGCGCCTTCCATCATCATGGTTACAAGGTTTTTGCCAATGTCGTGAATGTCACCCTTCACTGTGCCGATCACCATATTACCCAAACGCGGCGCGCCTGTTTCAGCCAGCAATGGTTTTAGGATAAACATGCCGCCCTTCATAGCGTTTGCCGCAAGCAGAACTTCCGGTACAAACAAAATACCGTCGCGAAAGTCGATGCCAACGATGCGCATACCTTCAACCAAAGCCTTGGTCAAAACGTCATAAGGCATCCAGCCA
>JAJFHY010000229.1 GCA_021775375.1 Amylibacter sp.
AAAATCATTCAAGTCGATATCAACCCGGACCGTATTGGCCTGACCAAGCCTGTGACTGTTGGAATTGTTGGTGATGCAAAACAAGTGGCCGAGCAATTGTTGGCACAATTGTCCGACGCTGCCGGTGACGAAGGCCGCAAAGCCCGTGTTGATCTGATTGCCCAAACCAAATCTTCATGGGCCCAAACGCTGACTTCAATGGATCATGAAGATGATACTGACGAAGGCATCGATTGGAACGAACGCGCACGTGCAGCCAAACCGGATAGCATGTCTCCACGTCAGGCATGGCGCGCCATCCAGGCTGGTTTGCCAAAAGATGCAATCATCTCATCGGACATTGGCAACGCCTGTGCTATCGGTAATGCTTATCCATCATTCGAAGACGGTCGTAAATATCTGGCGCCTGGCTTGTTTGGTCCTTGTGGTTACAGCTTTCCGGCCATTTTGGGTGCCAAAATCGGCCAGCCTAATGTGCCTGTTGTAGGCTTCGCCGGTGACGGCGCATTTGGTATTTCGATGAACGAAATGACAGCATGCGGTCGTGATGAATGGCCTGGCATCACTATGGTTATTTTCCGTAACTACCAATGGGGTGCGGAAAAACGTAACACGACACTTTGGTATCACGACAACTTTGTTGGCACCGAGCTGGATACTAATGTGTCATATGCCGGTATCGCTCAAGCATGTGGTGTTAATGGTGTTATCGCGACCACAATGGATGGCCTGACAGATGCATTGAAT
This sequence comes from Amylibacter sp., assembly GCA_021775375.1. GTDB lineage: Bacteria > Pseudomonadota > Alphaproteobacteria > Rhodobacterales > Rhodobacteraceae > Amylibacter. The sequence continues at coordinate 748 of JAJFHY010000229.1, forward strand.
ACAGCTGTGAAAGCCCAGATGCAGGACGGTAAAACAACCTTCATCGAAGTTATGCTGAACCAGGAACTTGGCGAACCTTTCCGCCGCGATGCAATGACAACCCCGGTTAAGGTTGCGGGCATTGATCCAAAAGACATGCGTTCACAAAGTTAAGACTAAAAAACCTTGCGCGCTGCTAAACACTAGCGGTGCGCAAGCTAGATATCCCAGCTTTATTTTCGCACAAAGAACCAAGCTGATAAAAATTTGCCATTGGATTGGCTTAAACATGTTCCGGATGCGTAAATAACATAAATCGCACCGACAAAAGTCACAACTTTTTTGGAAATTGCAATAATGCTGCTAACTGTGGTTGTTGCGCCCGTGATAAATCACTAGGTCTATGGACATGATACCCATTATAAAAAAATTAAAACGTGGACCAGTAGTAAACGTTATCCGTATGTCCGGTGTAATTGCAGAAGCAGGTCGCTTTGGCAGTGGAACATTAAGTGATGCAACGCTGGCCCCGATCTTAGAACGCGCTTTTCGTAAAAGTAAGCCCAAGGCAGTAGCGATTGCATTGAATTCGCCGGGCGGCTCGCCAGTGCAATCATCGCTTATCGGCGCACGTATTCAACGTTTGTCAAAAGAGCATGATGTTCCGGTATATGCCTTTTGTGAAGATGTGGCGGCCTCTGGCGGCTATTGGTTGGCTTGTGCCGCGGGTGAGATATATGTGGATGATAGTTCAATCATTGGCTCAATTGGCGTGATTTCAGCGTCCTTTGGGTTTCATGAGTTGTTGCAAAAGCAAGGCGTGGAACGCCGAGTACATACCGCAGGCCAAGACAAAAGTATGTTGGACCCATTTCGCCCCGAGCGCCCCGCAGATGTGAAGCGCTTAAAGGCGTTACAAAAGAAAATTCACGATAATTTTATTACCCATGTAAAGTCTAGCCGTGGCTCAAAACTGACCAGTGACAAACTTTTCACAGGTGAGGTTTGGATCGGTAAAGATGCGGTCGATAATGGTTTGGTGGACGGTATTGCGCATCTGGATACGAAAATGAAAGAGATGTTTGGTAAAGATGTGCGCCTGAATGCTTTCGGGCAAAAAATGTCTTTCTTTAAACGACTGGGGCTAAGCAGCTCGGTTGATATGTTCTCGAATATAGAAGAGCGTGTTTTTTGGTCGAAATTCGGGTTGTAATGAGACATGGTTAAAGTCGTTACTTTTTTTCTGATAGGCATAATGGTACTTGCCCTTTTTGGAAAATTACGAATGCCAAAACTACCTAAAATCAAACACCGCAAAGGTATCGACACCGCAGCTAAATGCAAGAAATGCGGTGCCTATAAAATCGGTAACAAACCCTGCGTTTGTAGTAAGAAATAACGAACGGGGCGATTTTGGATATACTATATGTAATAGGCGGGTTTATCATTCTGTTGCTTGCAGGTGATGCATTGGTGCGCGGTGCTGTTGGCCTAAGTTTGAAGCTTGGTATTCCGGCACTGATTGTCAGCTTGACGATTGTGGCATTTGGTACATCGGCACCCGAATTGCTGATTTCGATCAAAGCGGCAATGGATGATGCGGCCGGATTGGCTTTGGGTAATATTGTCGGCTCGAACATTGCAAATGTTTTGCTGGTGCTAGGCATGCCCGCGTTGCTATTTGGCATATCGACACAAGATGACACAAGTAAACAAAACTATATTTATATGATCCTTGGGTCGGTGGTTTTCATAGTCATGGGGTTATTGGGACCGTTTACATTCCTGAATGGTATGCTGCTGATTTTGCTACTGTCTGTGATATTATATAAAGCCTATTTACATGCAATAAAATCGCGTAGAGCATTGAAACTGGCAACCGATGATATTCTAGTAGTAAGTGATGCATGGTTGAAAATTATTATAATGCTTGCAATCGGTGTTATTGGCCTGCCTCTTGGCGCTAACCTTTTGGTTGAAGGTGCTGTGAATATCGCACAAAGGGCTGGTATAGATGAGGCTGTCATCGGTTTAACGATGGTCGCAATCGGCACCTCTTTACCTGAACTGGCCACGACAGTTATGGCAGCTTACCGCAAAGAGGCGGATGTAGCGATTGGCAATGTAATCGGGTCAAATATATTCAATCTATTAGGTGTCGTGGGCGTCACTAGTCTGATCACAACATTGCCGGTACCGGATGCGTTCGGTATATTTGATTTTTGGATTATGTTGGCATCATCGCTTCTACTTTTCCCGTTCATATGGTTCAGAATTGATCTGGGTAAAATTTGGGGGGCAATGTTTTTGGCTGCGTATATTGGTTATATCTGGGTGCTGTTTATTTAAAAGAGCAGCGCATGGCGTATAAAGCGGCATTAATCACAGGTGGCGTGCAACGAATAGGCCATGCAATGGTTGAACCATATGATTTGCATTGATGGAAGCCAGTATCTAGGGTGGAAAACCCATGATATCATTCACGCTAAACCCTAAAGAATCTAATACTACACTGATGGTTGTCCACTTGCGTGTTGGATATGTACTATTCGGTAACAATTTTGTAGTAAAATCATATATTTGTAAGATGAGCAAAAACATATCGTTTAAAAACAATGGTTTAAATTTATGCCTAAAAAATAGGCAAAACATGGAAACCTGCCAAAACAAACAAAAAAACTTTGAATCCGCTATGTTATCCGCAGAGTTATCCACAGTTTCGGTGGACAGGTTTTTTCTTGTTTGTAACGCAATTCTGTGCACGCCTTCAAAGAATCATATAAACGTAGAATATGACTGATAATCACCCAAATTCTGTAATACCTGAAGAAGGTAAATCCGGGCCCCGCAAAGACGGTTTGCGCGGGCATCAGATAATTCACAGCTATTTGCGCAGTTTGGATAATAGTCCCGGCGTGTATCGCATGCTAGGTGATCAGGGTGAAGTTCTGTATGTAGGCAAAGCGCGTAATTTAGTCAAACGCGTTTCAAGCTATGCAAAACAAACAGGCCACACTGCCCGCATAGGGCGGATGATTTCAGCAACGGCTTCAATGATGTTCCTGACGACACGTACGGAAACTGAAGCATTGTTACTAGAGCAAAATCTGATCAAACAGTTAAAACCGAAGTATAACGTTTTGCTGCGGGACGATAAAAGTTTTCCCAATATTGTCGTGACCAAAGGGCATGATTTCCCGATGATCAAGAAGCATCGGGGGCGGCGAGCCGAAGCAGGCAGTTACTTTGGCCCGTTTGCGTCGGCAGGAGCGGTAAACCGGACTTTGAACCAATTGCAAAAGATTTTTCTGTTGCGCAATTGTACTGACAGTATGTTCGCATCGCGAACACGGCCTTGTTTGCAATATCAGATAGCACGATGCTCGGGGCCATGTGTCGGGCATATCTCGAAAGAAGATTACGCTAGGTCTGTTGCTGATGCGGAAAGTTTCTTGAAAGGTAAAACCACGTCCATTCAAAACAAACTGGCGGCTGATATGGCAGATGCCAGTGCGGCGATGGAGTTTGAACGTGCCGCGGGCCTGCGTGACCGCATTCGCGCACTGACCCATGTGCAATCGACCCAAGGTGTTAATCCGCGCATTGTAGCACAGGCTGATGTAATTGCTTTGCACATGTCAGGTGGGCAAGCGTGCGTACAGGTATTTTTTATTCGTGCACATCAAAATTGGGGCAATCGTGCGTATTTTCCAAATACGGGAACAGGGGCGGAAGCACCTGAGGTTTTGGAAGCATTTGTCGGGCAATTTTATTCAACGAAACTACCACCAAAGCAGATTCTGTTATCCCACGGTATCGAAAATGATGATTTAATGCAGGAGCTTTTATCTGAAAAACTTGGCCAAAAGGTCGAAGTTTTGGTGCCGCAACGTGGGGAAAAATTTGAATTAATTGCAAATGCCATGCGCAATGCCAAAGAGTCTTTAGCGCGGAAGATGGCGGATAGTGCAACGCAGACAAAACTATTGGCAGGATTGGCCGAGGCATTTGATCTGGAAGGCCCACCAAAGCGGATCGAGATTTATGACAACTCGCATATTCAAGGCACCCATGCTGTGGGCGCGATGGTTGTCTCTGGCCCTGAAGGCTTTGAAAAATCATCCTATCGCAAGTTTAATATCAAGGGAACTGATCTGACGCCGGGGGATGATTTCGGGATGATGAAAGAAGTGCTGAACCGTCGGTTTAAGCGCCTGTTGAAAGAAGACCCTGATCGCAGTTCAAACCTGTGGCCAGATTTACTGTTAATTGACGGGGGTGCGGGGCAGGTATCTGCGGTGGCGGAAATTATGCACGCGCTGGGCGTTGATGATGTACCCTTTATCGGTGTTGCCAAAGGGGTTGATCGCGATGCCGGTAAAGAAGAATTCCATCGCCCGCAAAGACGACCATTTGCGTTGCGGCGCAATGATCCCGTGTTGTATTTCACCCAACGTCTACGTGATGAGGCACACCGGTTTGCAATTGGTACACATCGTGCGAAACGGGCCAAAGCCTTTACTGCTATCCCATTGGAGGACGTGCCGGGTGTTGGTGCCATGCGTAAGCGGGCTTTATTGGCGCATTTCGGATCTGCCAAGGCGGTTTCGCGTGCGGCTTTGCAGGATTTATGCGCGGTGGAAGGGGTGTCGGATGCATTAGCAACAACGATTTATGACTTCTTTCATGACAAAGGTTAAATGATCGGCTAGACGGGTTATATGCGTTGGAATGTACCAAAT
>JAJFHY010000230.1 GCA_021775375.1 Amylibacter sp.
AACCATGATCAATGCGCAAGCGGCGAAAGCATGGGTGGAAAACTCTATCGGGGTAGAAGCGGCGAAAGCGCATTTTGCGGCGGTATCCACTAATCTTGCAGCTACAAGCGCTTTTGGCATTGCGGCTGAGCGGGTCTTTGGATTTTGGGATTGGGTCGGCGGGCGCTATTCGCTGACCTCGTCTGTCGGGTTGTCTTTGGCTGTTGCAATTGGCAGTGAAAATTTTCGGGCATTTTTGGACGGATTCCGGGATATGGACCAGCATTTCAAAACAGCCCCTATGGAAGAAAACTTGCCCATTATGTTGGCCCTTGTTGGGATTTGGCGGCGTAATATTATGGGTTGCGCAACCCTTGCCTTGATCCCGTATAATCAGCGGCTGGAAAACTTTTCATCCTATGTGCAGCAAATGGATATGGAAAGTAACGGTAAAAGAGTAACGAAAGAGGGCGCGGATGTTGCCACGAAAACAGGGCCGGTAATCTGGGGCGATGTGGGTACAAATGCACAGCATTCGTTTTTCCAACTTATTCATCAAGGCACGGATATCGTGCCGATAGATTTCATGATCAGCGCACAGCCTACATCCTATCTGGTTGACCAGCATGATCTTTTGACGGCAAATTACCTTGCGCAATCCCATGCTCTGGCATTTGGCAAAACCGGCGAAGAGGTGCGTGCCGAAATGTTGGCGGCGGGGGATGACCCCAAAGTGGTTGAAGCACTTGTGCCGCACCGGACGTTCCCGGGCAATCGCCCAAGCACGTCAATATTATATAGCAGCCTGACGCCGTATAGTCTGGGGCGGTTGATTGCGCTTTATGAACACAAAGTGTTCGTGCAAGGTGTCATCTGGGACGTGAACTCATTTGATCAATGGGGCGTAGAGTTGGGTAAGGTAATGGCAAGCAAACTTGCGCCAATGCTGGATGACGGCGCTGATTTATCAGACCTTAATTCATCCACCAGAGGTCTGATCGAAAAAATATGGACATTAAAATAAGCGCTTAGTTATGCGTATAAATGCGGATAATAGCATTCCTATATTTTAATTCTGCAAACTTAGTGTAGCGTAGCGCTATGAATCGATTCCTCATTTGTGGGGTCGAACTTGAATTCCGTGGGAGGAAAATATGAAATTCAATTTTAAAATGGTCGCTTTGGCGACAATGGCAACTGCATTTGCCGGTGAAGCTGTGGCAACGGAATGGAATGTTTCTGTTTGGGGTAAGCGTCGCGCGTTTACCGAGCACGTTGAAAAGTTGGCTGAGTTGGTTTCTGCAAAAACCAATGGCGAGTTCACATTGAACATCAGCTATGGTGGTTTGTCCAAGAACAAAGAAAACCTTGATGGCATTAGCATCGGTGCGTTTGAAATGGCGCAGTTCTGTGCTGGTTATCACCGTGATAAAAACCGCGTTATAACAGTTCTGGAATTACCGTTCCTGGGCGTTGAGACGCTTGCGCAAGAAGTTGCTGTGTCACGTGCGGTTTATGCGCATCCTGCTGCTGCAGAAGAAATGGCGCAGTGGAATGCAAGGTTGTTGATGACTTCACCAATGCCACAATACAATCTGGTTGGTACAGGCGAGCCTCGAACGACTTTGGCTGATTTTGAAGGCATGCGTGTCCGCGCCACAGGCGGTATCGGCAAAGCGTTCGCAGCTGTTGGTGGCGTTCCGACATCTGTGACTGCGACAGAAGCCTATCAGGCGATGGAAGGTGGCTTGGTCGACACGGTTGCATTTGCACAGCACGCGCACCTGTCCTTTGGCACAATTAACCAAGCAACGTGGTGGACGGCAAACCTGAACCCTGGCACCGTGAACTGCCCAGTGGTTGCTAACATCGATGCCTATGAGGCTCTGTCTGATGCCGAGCGAGAAGCGTTGGACAGCTCGATCCCTGAGGCCTTGGATCACTATCTGGCCAACTACGGCGAATTGCTGAACCGTTGGGACACAGTTCTGGAAGAAAAGGGCGTGAAAAAAGCTGAAATTTCTGATGATGTGATTGCGGCATTCCGGGCCAAAGCCGCTGATCCTATTCGTGATGAATGGATCAAGGACATGGAAGCACAAGGCTTGCCGGGGCAAGAACTGTATGATCTTGTTGTCAAAACATTGGCAGAAGCTAAAGCGTCCAACTAAATAAATAGGGCTGCCCCAAATCTGGGGGTGGCCCTTTTTATATCTGAAATATAAATAAATTATTGAGGGTGAAACCATGGCAGGATCAGCTGCAGTTCTGGAAGATTCCAGTCTTTTAAGCAGGTTGGATCGGGCCTTGCTGCCGATTGAACGCTTTTGTGCGTTATTAAGTGGTTTGGCCATTTTTTCATTGATGTTTCTAGCGGTTTATTCTGTTGCCGGGCGCAAGTTCTTTGGTAGCCCGTTGTTGGGCTATGTGGATATTATCGAGCTGCTCATGCCGCTCATTGCAATCATGGGCGTGTCTTATGTACAGCGTGACGGCACGCATATTCGCATGGATATGTTGGTGGGGCGGCTAAAGGGTCGGATGCTTTGGTTTTTTGAACTGGTTACGGTTTTGTTGATCCTGATTTTGATGGTGGCGTTGACGTGGGGCGCGTGGGATCATTTCGAGCGTTCCTTTGACTGTGCGCGTCCTTTTTGCAGCAAAGACAGTACCACGGATATTTATCTGCCATTGTGGCCATCCAAGCTGATCGTGCCGGTGGCCTTCTTTATTCTGGTGCTGCGGCTTATTTTGCAGGCTTGGGGTTATGGGCGGGCATTGATTTTAGGGTTGGAAAACCCTGTGGCTGTGCCGTTGACATTAACCGTGGCTGAGCAAGCTGCCATTGAAGTGCAAGCACTGGAAGGGGCAGACTGATGGATAGTATTTCAATTGGCCTGTGGACCAGCGGTGGTATGCTGGTTATGGTATTGCTGGGCATGCGGGTTGCCTTTGCCGCGGGCCTTGCGGGGTTTGTCGGGTTAGTCTGGCTGCGTTGGAATGGTTTTGATTATGACCCTGACAAATTAGGCAAAGCGATCACAGTGAGTGTGCGTATTGCTGGCCTGACACCACAATCAAAGGTCAGCGTGAATGTGCTGAGCTTGATCCCTGTCTTTATTCTGATCGGCTATCTGGCATATTACGCAAAGTTAACCACTGCTTTATTTGAAGCTTGCAAACGTTGGTTTGCCTGGGTGCCAGGCGGTTTGGCCGTCTCGACCGTTTTCGCTACTGCCGGGTTTGCTGCTGTGTCCGGCGCGTCTGTTGCTACTGCGGCTGTGTTCGCGCGGATTGCAATCCCGGAGATGCTCAAGATTGGGTATAACAAACAGTTCGCAGCCGGTGTTGTTGCGGCAGGGGGCACATTAGCGTCTTTGATCCCGCCTTCGGCGATCCTTGTGATCTATGCGATTATTGTTGAGCAGGACGTGGGTAAGTTGCTGCTTGCAGGCTTTATTCCCGGTGCATTTTCTGCCGTGGTCTATGCCGTGTTGATCATCGGTATTGCGATGACGTTCAAAAACGTCGGTCCACCAGTGACTGGGTTCACCTGGGCGCAGCGGTTTGCGTCACTGCCACCAGCCTTGCCTATTGTGGCTGTGGTTGTGATCATTATTTTCTTTGTCTACAACCCTTTTGGCGATTCCTGGGGAACACCGACAGAGGGGGGCGCTATCGGGGCGTTCATCGTTTTTCTTGTGGCACTCTACCAGGGTATGCGGTGGGGCCAATTGAAAGAGGCGCTATTGGAAACGGCCAAACTTACGGTGATGATTTTCACAATTATATGGAGCGTGTTGATCTATGTACGGTTCTTGGGCTTTGCCAAGTTGCCGGACGCCTTTGCTGAATGGATCACGTCATTAAGTATGTCACCTATGCTGATCCTGGTTTGTATTTTGCTAGCCTATGCAGTTTTAGGAATGTTTATGGATGCCATCGGGATGCTGTTGCTGACCTTGCCAATTACCTATCCGGCCGTGATGGCGCTAAACGGTGGCGAGATGGTTTCGGCGGCCGACAGTGCCTTTGGCATGAACGGCACGATGTGTGCGATCTGGTTCGGGATCTTGGTGGTCAAGATGGCGGAGTTTTGCCTGATAACACCGCCCATTGGGCTGAACTGTTTTGTTGTGGCAGGTGTGCGCGATGATTTAAGCGTGCAAGACGTGTTCAAGGGCGTGATGCCGTTCTTTATTGCCGACGCTGTGACCATTGCTTTGCTGGTCACTTTCCCGGGGATCGTGTTGTGGCTGCCAAGTCTGGTTTAAGCCGAGATTTTACCCGCGCGGGCAATATTTGACATAATGAACAATAGGGCTGCAACACAAACAATCGTTGGCCCTGTTGGCGTGCTCCAAACTATGGATGCCAGCAAACCGCCAATGGCAGATATCACGCCAATGAGCGTTGCAATAAAAGCCATGGATTCAGGCGTTTTACAGAACGCCCGTGCGGTTGCGGCGGGGATGATCAGCATGGCCGAGATCAATAAAACGCCGACAACCTTAATCGCGACGGCAACGACTACGGCCAAAGCCAGTGTTAAGATCAATTGTTCCCGCTTTGGGTTGATGCCGCTTGCATAGGCCAGATCGGGATTTAGCGTGGCTGTCAGCAGGGCTGACCAACGCCAGATAACAAGGGCCAGAACAAGGGCGGCTCCAGCCCAGATAATTGCGACATCCATGGCTGTAACTGCGCGGATATCACCAAAAAGATAAGACTCCAGATCAACGTCGGCAGTCACAGTAAACGACATGGCTACAATACCTGCGGCTAGTGCGGAATGGGCCAAAACCCCCATCAGTGTATCAGTTGTATGGCCGCGTTGCGATAAACTGGAAACCGTATAAGCCATAATAAGCGCAATGATCAGAATGCTCAGAAACATATTCACGAAAAAGATCAGCGATATTGCGACACCCAACATGGCAGTATGTGCGGTTGCATCGCCAAAATAGGCCATGCGCCGCCATACTACAAAACAGCCTAACGGAGCGGATGCCGTGGCAACGCCGATGCCGGCGAGAGTGGCGAGAATGAATACAGTGTCAAACATCTTGGGTCTTGTCCTGATGGCTGTGATCGCAATTATCGTGATCATGGGTGTGATTGTGGTCGTGACGGTAAAGCGCCAATGCCCCGTGTGTGC
>JAJFHY010000024.1 GCA_021775375.1 Amylibacter sp.
ACCGGATATATTTACCGTCAAGATGATGACGAGACATCTGAAACTGCTCATAGTCATTCTTTGTTTTTTGGAATTGGCAGGCGGTTTGATCTTCAGTAATAATTGAATTGTCGTGATTTCATAATCAGAGTGTTTCCAATAGAATAAAAGATGGTTTAATGGCCTAAAATAGACTAATCTGCCGGCAGTATTGCTGCTTAGCTATGCATGTAACGATTGATGCCTGAAGGTTTTTTTAATGTCTGTTTCTGAAATATCATCGACAAGAAAATTCAACCCCAGATCATTTGACGTGAATAAAACAGGGTTGTTCTGGTTTGTGGCATTGGTTATTACCAGCCTTCCTGTCTTTTGGCTTGGGATAACATTCCTGACAAAAACATGGGCAACACCGGAATACAGCCACGGCCCGCTGATCCCATTAATTTCGCTGTATCTTTTCTTGCGTGAACTACGCAATGCTCCTTCTGAAACGCAAAATAAGGCCCGGACTATACGCTGGCCTGGGCTTGTTGTTATCGCATTGGGATTATTTGGAGGGATTGCAGGTAATCTGGTTCAAATACCTGATATTGTTACATATTCTATGATTGTATGGGTAGGCGGTGTTGTTCTGACTGTATTTGGGTGGGACAAGGGGCGTCGCCATCAACTGCCTGTACTACACCTAGTATTCATGTTGGCTTTACCGGGCGTTATTTACTGGAAAATGTCGATCTTTTTGCAAGGTGTTTCCTCAGAACTTGGAGTCTGGTTTGTCTCATTAATGGGTGTTCCCGTATACCTAGAAGGCAATATTATAGATTTAGGTGTTTACAAACTACATGTCGCCGAAGCCTGCTCAGGACTACGATACCTCTTCCCAATTCTTAGTTTTTCCTACCTGACATCTATCCTTTATCGCGGCCCATTTTGGCACAAAGCATTACTCATGCTATCCGCCGCTCCTATCACTATCGTCATGAATTCACTACGCATTGGTGCAATCGGTGTCATCGTCAATAGCTACGGCACAGATCAAGTTGAAGGTTTCATGCATTTTTTTGAAGGCTGGGTGATTTTCCTGGCCTGTATCGGCATTCTGTTTCTGATGACTATTGCGCTGCAACGGTTAACACCAAACCCACTTCCCCTACACCAAGCCATCGATTTGGATAGCGAAGGATTAGGCAAACAGGCTTTTCGTATTTTCGGGATCAAGCCAACACGCGGAATAATTGCTGCTACACTTCTAACAATGGCAGTCAGCGCAACATTTATCCTTGCTCCAGCAAACGAACGTATATTACCAGATCGCGACAAGTTTAACCTATTCCCGCGTAATATTACGGAATGGTCTGGTACTAATCAGCCTTTCAGCAAAGCTGTGGAAAATGTTCTTGGTGCAGATGACTATATAAACATGCGTTACCAAAACCAGTCAGAAAAAAACTACGTCAGCTTGTTCTCGGCATACTACAAAGAACAAACTAAAGGGTCGGGCATTCATTCACCTGAAGTATGTCTTCCGGGCGGTGGTTGGGAAATCTACAGCTTTGGAACCCAAACTGTAGATATGTCATCCACCCCTTACGGTATTTTTGATGTCAACCGCGCCATTATTCAAAAAGGTTTGTCTAAACAGTTAGTATACTATTGGTTTGAACAGCGCGGAAAACGTATGACCAATGACTATCTAGCGAAGGCAGGTGTTGTTTACGATAGCTTAACCATAGGTCGCTCTGATGGGGCAATTGTAAGGTTTGTATCACCGATAAGCAAAGACGAAACAGATGCAGATGCAGATGCACGTATTTTGCGTTTCATGGAAACGAGCCTTGGCCGTTTACCAAGATTTATACCGGAATAATTATTCCCCTTGCGCCTAATCCACTCTGACGTAAGAATCGCATTTATGAAAAACTGGATGTTACTAGATCAACCATACGCAAAATGGCAGCACCGCCCCGCGCTTTTGGGTCTTATTCTTTCCATGGTATTGATCGAGCTTATTTTGTTCATGGCTGATATAGGCTGGCTTGGCTCACCGCGTTGGAGGAGTATCGCATATCAAAATGGAGCGTTTTGGGCGGGGCTTTTAACAAATTGGCGACCAAATTATGCAGGCCAGACTGTCATAATGTTTTTCACATATGCGTTCTTGCACGGCGGTCTAATACACATGATCACCAATATGATTGTTCTCTTCAGCTTGGGATTGATAGCCATAAAACGTGTAGGAACTGTTGGTTTTTTTGTTATCTTTTTTTTGGCAAGCTTTGGTGGTGGTATCGCTTTTGGGGCGCTCGGTAACAGTGTGCAACCAATGATTGGGGCATCTGGTGCTTTGTTCGGGCTGACAGGTGCCTGGGTCTATTGGGACTGGCGTGAACGGCATTCACTCATGCCCATAGTCACTGCAGTATTGGGGCTTATACTACTCAACATTATAATGTGGTGGTGGATGAATGGCCAACTGGCATGGCAAACACATTTAGGCGGTTTTATTTCCGGATGGGCATCGGCCGTACTTTTGACTTCTTTACGATCAGCCTTAAGCAAGCCACAAGAATGATAAGTTTCTTTAAAAAATCTGCAACTCCCGAATATCGGCCAGAACCTTTACGACCAACCTATGTAATTGGGGATATTCACGGATGTATTGATGCGCTGAACAAAATGTTGGAAAAGATCAAACTAGATAGCAACGGCGAAGATTTTGATCTGGTCATCATCGGCGACATGATTGATCGCGGCCCTGAAAGTGCGACCGTGCTTGCGAGGCTTATGGCTTTACCCAATGCAATCTGTCTAAAAGGTAATCATGAACAAATGGCTCTGGATTTTCTAGATGATCCCATTACAGCCGGCCCTCGTTGGATACGTAATGGCGGTGATGCCACTCTTCTAAGTTTTGGTGTCCCACAGATCGGAGCCATGCGAATGGATGATTTGGCTCAAACATTCCGCAAAGCTTTGCCCTCTGGTATGGAAAACTGGTTACGCCAATTACCCCACTTTTGGCAAAGCGGCAATTTGGTTGCAGCCCATGCAGGTCTTGACCCTAGGCACACCCTTATTGAGCAAAATGACAATGCGGTCTTATGGGGTCAATCAAAGTTCCGGGACCGACCCCGCACAGACGGGTTGTGCGTTGTGCATGGGCATTGGGTAGTACCCGCCGCATGCGTCAAGCAAGGCAGAATAGCAATAGATACTGGCGCCTGGCGAACAGGATGCCTTACAGCCGCATGCATAGAGAAAACACGCGTACGCTTTATCGAGGTAAAAATGGGTTAAAAATCCCGATCCCCCTAAGAATAATTTGGCACTGTTGGAGATATTTCATATAGTTATTCTTATGATTAGACTCCATTTACAAAAATGAAAGTATAGAACCGTTGGATATTACAACTACTAAATTATCTGGTGTTTTAATCATAACACCAAAACGTTTTGAAGATAATCGTGGATTTTTTTCAGAAGTTTATAACCAAAGTGTTCTTGCCGAACATGGGGTCGATATTACTTTCGTGCAAGACAATCATTCTCTAAGTCGTGACGTTGGTGTTGTTCGGGGTCTGCATTTTCAATCGCCACCACATGCACAAGATAAACTTATTCGCGTTGGGGCGGGCGCTGTTTATGATGTTACCGTGGATATCCGCAAAGGGTCTCCTACTTATGGTGAATGGGTTGGCGTTGAACTTTCTGCAGAAAATGGAAAACAATTACTGGTTCCGAAAGGTTTTTTGCACGGATTTGTAACACGCACTCCGAATTCAGAATTATTATATAAATGTTCTGATGTTTATGCGCCCAAATGTGATGGCGCTGTTAATTTTTCAGACCCTGATATAGATATTGATTGGGGTATAGATCCACGTGATGCGATTGCATCTGATAAAGATATGAACGCCCAGTCTTTTGCAAATTTTGACAGCCCGTTTATTTGGGGACAAGTAGAATAATGAAAATATTAGTGACAGGTGGCGCGGGATTTATTGGTTCTGCGGTTATACGACAGGCAGTTTCAGACGGGCATCATATTGTGAATGTGGATTGTCTGACTTATGCGGCATGTTTAGAAAATATTGCCGACGTAAAAGATAGCCCTCTGTATAGTTTCGAACAGGTTGATATTCGTGACCGTAATGAACTGGATCGGGTATTTGCAACACATAAACCTGAAGCTGTTATGCATCTGGCCGCGGAAAGCCATGTAGACAGATCAATTGATGGCCCTTCTGAATTTATCGAGACAAACTTAATCGGTACATTTCAACTATTGGAAGCAGCACGTACATACTGGAATGCTGCAGGCAAACCAGAAAGCTTCAGGTTTCATCATATTTCAACCGATGAGGTTTATGGCTCTCTTGGCAAAACAGGTATGTTTACTGAAGAAACACGCTATGATCCCAGGTCTCCTTATTCAGCATCAAAAGCAGGCAGTGATCATCTGGTGCGCGCATGGGGCGAAACCTATAATTTACCTATCCTATTAACCAATTGTTCAAATAATTATGGACCTTACCACTTCCCTGAGAAACTGATCCCCGTGACCATTTTGAATGCACTGGCCGGAAAGGCACTACCGGTTTACGGCAAAGGTGAAAATATCCGCGATTGGCTGTTTGTAGAAGACCATGCAAATGCATTGCTAACAGTTCTGCAAAACGGCCCTGTAGGGTCAACATTTAATATTGGTGGTGAGAATGAGGTTAAGAACCTCGACCTTGTCAAAATGATTTGTGCATTATTGGATAAAAAACGGCCTAATGCACATCCTTATGCCGATCAAATAACATTTGTTTCTGATCGCCCGGGCCATGATATGCGCTATGCGATTGACCCAACAAAGATTCAAAACGAGCTGGGCTGGCGACCCTCTGTTACACTGGAAATAGGGCTTGAGCGCACAGTTGAGTGGTATTTGAATAATGAAGCCTGGTGGAAACCTTTGCAGGCTCGATCAGGTGTTGGCAAACGCCTGGGAAATAAGCAATGAAAGTTCTCGTTTTTGGGAAAACCGGGCAAGTCGCAACAGAGCTCTCCCGTTATGAAAACACAACTTGTCTAAATCGCGATATGGCTGATCTTTCCAATCCGTTGGACTGTGCGGCAATTATTGCCAAAGCAGATGCGGATATTATTATAAATGCAGCGGCATACACAGCAGTGGATAAAGCCGAGGAAGAGGAAAATCTTGCAACCATCATAAACGGAGCGGCTGTTTCTGAGATGGCCAAAGCTGCGGCAAAACGTAAGATACCATTTTTGCACATCTCTACAGACTATGTTTTTGATGGATCAGGAGAGCAGCCAAAGCATCCAAGCGACGCTGTAGCACCTTTAGGGGCTTATGGGCGCAGCAAGTTGTTAGGTGAACAGGGTGTAACCGCTGCCGCCGGACCGCATGCAATTTTGCGTACCTCCTGGGTTTTTTCTGCACATGGCAATAATTTCGTAAAAACAATGTTGCGCTTGGGTAAAGATCATACAGAACTAAGTGTTGTAAACGATCAAATCGGGGGGCCAACTTCTGCAAATGATATTGCCGCCGCACTTATGCGCATAGCGAGCGTATTTTACGCAGGCAATGGCCGTTCAGGCATTTACCATTTTGCGGGGTCTCCTGCCACCAGTTGGGCTGACTTTGCTGAAGAAATTTTCAAACAGGCCAATCTTTCTGTAAATGTGAAAGGCATACCTGCATCCGAGTACCCAACCCCTGCTAAACGACCAAATAACTCCAGAATGGACTGCACTGGAACTACAACTGCTTTTGGAATTTCACTCCCGAAATGGCGCGAAAGTTTGACAAATGTATTACTGGAATTGAACCGTTTATAAGCAAAGATAACCGCAAGGGCGTTGGTGGCTAACCTTTCATTTACTGGAAAACACCCAATCTGGTAAGCCCTTTGACAGATCGTCGAATATAACAGATCTACTGCCGTAAATTCAAAAATTCTTGGCAATTTAGATTGTGATTCCTTTTTTCAAACACAATATAGCCCCATTTCAATCCTAGATTGTTATTGCGTAGGTGTTTGTTCATTTAGTTTTGAACACAACATAAACTTCAACAGTGGAGTAAAACGGTATTATGGCGGTAACAAGATACCAACACGAAGGGATCGTTTCCAAAATTCAGACAGGTGTCTGTAATCGTGGATTCTCATCAAGTGCGACTTCTACAGCAGCCGTATTCCCAAATGAAATGCACTGGCAAGCGCCTTATACACAACACAACAATTCGCTAAAAAAATACCCATCAGGATGGTGGATTTTGCCTTGTATCGGCCTTGGTCTATACATGTGGTTTATGATACTTAGTTCACTATTCGGGCTAATATTCTAAATATAATTCTGGCTATCATGCATGTTTTAGACCAGCCTCTGTAGGGCTGGAAAATCAATTCTCATAATAGCTCGATGAATCATCATATCCACATTGTGCCTTGGCACCAAAACGCTTCATTTTCCTGTGGTCAATCCGATTTAGTATCAATCCGGTAACATGCAGACCAACCGATTGAAACATGGCAAGCCCCTGTTTAACGCTCATCTTCGAGGTATTGTTCCACAAAACTGTATAAAGATTTGCATCAACATATTGCCCAATAATACGGGCATCCGGCACAGCCAAGACGGGTGCTGTTTCGATAATTATATAACTATATTTTTTACGTAACATAATTAATAAATCCGCAAAATTCTTTGATGCAAATGTATCAACTGCATTTGCGATCAATTTATCACCCAATAATATATCAATCCCCGTACCGGGCGGTTCATATATAGCTTCACCCAATGGCACCTCTCCTGACATTACAGATAGGAAGCTCGAATGGTTTTTGATGTTGAAATATTCAGAGATAGCACATTTACGAATATCGCCTTCTATGACCAAAACGGATTTTCCCAAACCAGACAAATTTTGCGCCAATGCCAAAGCCTGCATTGTTTTACCCTCGCCCGGGACTGATGAAGTTAGCATGATTACTTGTGGCAATTCACCAAATTCCGGCAACAATACAGAGGTTCGCAAGTTTCGAACCGCCTCTACAAACACCGATGTCGATTTGTCTTTCATATATTTTAAAATATCTTTTTGCTCTTTGGACTTTATCTTCGGAATAGAACCCAGAACCCTATAACCCGTATAAGCTTCAAGATTATTCGAAAAACGGAACGTATTGTCGTTAAGCTCGCGTATTAAAACTAACCCTGCCCCAAACATACTGCCCATCAGCGCGGATAAAGCTAAAATTACGCCCTTATTCGGCGATACTGCCAACCTTGGCACAGCAACAGATAGTAGACGGCTATCTGATACTTGCAAACCTTGTTGTACAATTGTTTCTTTCAGACGCGTTAAAAAGCTTTCATACAACAAACCATTCATCTGTGCTTCACGTCGGAGTTGTTGCAATTCCACCAAATCAACAGATTGCGCATCAACTTCACTTTTTAATAATTTCTCTGACGTCCATAGAGTATTATATTGCTGGTCTAAACGTTTTGCTTCCTCTCTCATATTTTTTAAAATTTTTGCAACCTGTAAATCAAATTCAGGCTGAGCCTTAGCTCCAACATCCAACTCAATTGCTATATCCTGCAGCTCTATATTATGGCTCTGGCTGGCAATTCGACGTATATCACCGGACTTTATTGCGCGTTCAAAATTGGTCAAATCCGTTTCTACGCGGGAACGTTTAGCATTCAAATCCGATATACGAACGCGCATTTCTTTTAGTTGGATGGACAACGCGTCCAGTGCCTCTGCGCTTACCAACTGCGTTTTGTCACTAAAATGTTTAATCCGGGCTTCGGAGTTTTCCCATTCAAACTTTAACACAGTTGCTTTTTTACTTAGCCTATTGCTGGCTTTCTCTGTCGCAACCGTTTTTTTATCTAAAGAATTTTGAATGTACAAATCCGCTAGAGTGTTCACCATCAAAGCGGATTTATCAGGGTCATTCGTCGTAATATTAATTGCAAAGGCCAATGATTGTCTAATATTCGAAACTGAAATTGCCTCAATTACACAATCGACAACTCCATTTAATAACTGTTCTTGTGTTTGGTTTTTTTCTGGTTGGTAAAACAACATATTTAAATATGGTATTGGATTTAAATTACTATGTTTTTGCAAAGCTACGTTGAATTCTGGATCGTCGATCAGTTTCAGCTTTTTTACCAATGCTTCAATAAGATATCTGGATCGAATAACCTCCACTTCGGTATTTATCTCTTCAGACCCGCCTGATGCACCAGACAAAACACTTTCAATTTTCATAACGTTCTGTTGCCTGATTTCCAGCGCAACTACAGCTTGCGCAGGATACATTGGCACAGCAATCTTAGTTGCGTAAAACCCGCCGAGTAAGCACGCGATTAAAGTTGTCAGAATAATCCAGTACCGCCCACGCCAAAGCGTGCCCAAAACTTCGAATAAGTCAATTTCATCTGCATGATGCTGATGGCGTCGTTGCGAAATTGCTCGAATGGTATTGAAACTATTCATATGTAACGGTTTTGCATTAGTATTGCGCTCTATAATGAAATTAAAATTTTATAAAAATATCATTAACAAGACCCTAATGGCTGCTTTTATTGTCCTGTTTTAAAAGCAAATGATGTAAGTTTTATGGCTATAACCCGGCACAATTTTTTAACTCAAATTTTTCTACTACCAAATTCGCCAATTATTAAGCAGTTCCCGGTTAACTAATTCTCGATTCTATACTGCTGCCGGGGCCGGGAAATGACTACGCCAATCGATTCACTTTTTCCAAATCAATGGTATTTCAATCTCATCGGTGACATTGAAACTATATGGAACGAGTATACTGGAAATGGCGTTAATATCGGGATTTATGACAACGGCATTCAATTCACACATAGTGATTTAGATGATAATTATAATAACGCATTAGAGGTCGTTGATAACAACGGCATTCCAATTAGGCCAACAACAAATTTAATAAATAATGACGCGCAAGGAACAGCCGTTGCAGGTATCATTGCCGCAGAGAAAAATGGCGATGGCACAGTTGGAATTGCATTTGGCTCTTCCATTACCAGTGTAAATATTCTTGATCCCGCAAGTTATGGCTATCTCTATTCGAAAACGCCCGCAGGGCAATCCGCTTTTGTAGATGTCATCAGTCAGGCAAGTTCTTTTGATATAATGTCAAACAGTTGGAGCAAAGCCGCTTCCTTTGATTTATCACAAAGCCAAGCGGCTGTTGGTAGTATCGATTATCTTTACCTGCAACAGATTGAACAAAACATTATCGCTGGCCGCACTGGCCTTGGTACTGTTGTGGTACAGGCTGCAGGGGACGACGGCACTGATGCGAATGGATCAAGCATAAACGCTTCGCGCTTTACAATTTCGGTCGCAGCCACTGACAGTAATGGCTTTGCAACCGAATTCACAAATTTTGGCTCATCCATTTTTATAACGTCACCTGCTGCAAATATTACAACTGACCTTATTGGCGACAATGGGTTTAATGCTATTGGCATTTCAGAAACCACAGGCCCTGATACGTTAACAGATACGGATTACACCTCTACCTTCGGCAACACAGTAGCAGCAACCCCTATTGTATCTGGAGTAATCGCGTTGATGCTGGATGCCAATTCAAACCTTGGTTGGCGCGATGTGCAAAACATTCTTGCAATATCTGCAGGGCATACAGGAACAGCAGTTGGTGCCCCCGCTACTGGCTTTGAACATGATGATTGGTCGTTTAACGGGGCCGCTAACTGGAATGGTGGTGGCATGAGCGTTCATGGCTCTTATGGGTTTGGCATTATAGACGGCTTTGCTACTGTTCGCTTGGCCGAAGTATGGTCGGCATTGTACAACGCACCCCTCACAAGTGCCAATGAACAAACAGGCGCGTCACTAACAACCGAGTTAGGTACCGGGCTCGCAATTCCCGACAACGGCACAGAAGCAACATTTTCAATATCGTCTTCCGTGGACATTTCTGTTGAACACCTCCGGTTAAATTTGAATTTTGAGCATACATTCATTGGCGACATCGAGATTTTCCTGACCGATCCAAGCGGTAGTAAAATTCAAATCGCATATGATAACAACACTCCCACATCCTTTAGTGGAATCTGGTCTTACGGCGTTGATAGTTTATTGGGTGTTTCATCCCTTGGTGATTGGACGGTTTCTGTATCAGATGCCTTTGCCTTATCTGATAACGGCACCCTGTTCAGCGGCTCGATCGATTTCTTTGGCACGGCAATAACAACGGATAATGTTTATCATTTTACAACAGACTTTTTAGATTACGCAGCAGCGGATACAACGCGCAAAATTATTACCGATACAAATGGCGGCCAAGATTGGTTAAATTTTGCGACGATACCAAATGCGGTTGAATTAAACCTACTCCCCGGCAGCTCGTTTTCCGTCAATGGAGTAACATGGGGCCAATTATCAACAGGCATAGAGCAGTTTGAAAATGCCATTACAGGTGATGGCAATGACATTATTACAGGTAACGGTTTGGCAAATAAGTTATCGGGAATGCGCGGCAACGACACGCTTCATGGCGGCGGTGGCGTTGACCAGTTGTTTGGTGGTGCTGATGATGACATCTTCACCAGCGGTACGGGCGCGGATACGGTTGATGGCGGCGCGGGTATTGATACGATAGATTATAGCGGCTCGACCAATGCGCAGACGATCAATCTGGTGACAAACGTCAACATCGGCGGTGAGGCGCATAACGATACTTTGATCAGTATCGAAAATCTCATCGGCTCGGACACACGCGGCGACAAGGTAACCGGCACGGCGGGCACAAACGTAATCCACGGCATGGGCGCGGGCGATATTTTACGCGGCTTCAACGGCGACGATTTTATCTTCGGCGATGCGAACAACGATTTTCTGTTTGGCGGGCGCGGCGCGGATGCGCTGGATGGCGGTACAGGCATAGACTGGGCGATGTATAATGACAGTAGTGCAGGTGTAACCGTTGATTTAAACGGGGTCGGCGCGAATGGCTTTGCCCAGGGCGATACTTACACTAACATCGAAAACGTCCGTGGCTCGATCCACGACGACACCATCACGGGCGATAATGGTATCAACAAGATTATTGGTGACAAAGGTAACGATATCATCAACGGCATGGGCGGACGAGACAACATCCGTGGCGGGATTGGCAACGATACGCTTGACGGCGGGGCGGGCATAGACGGGTTACGTGGCGATGCGGGCGACGATGTCTTCGTCTTCCTGGCGGGTAACGCGCTGGATAATGTGCTGGACTTCGACGACTTTGGTAACGATCAGGTCGATCTTTCAAGCTTCGGCTTTGCCACCTTCGCCGACGTTCAATTGGTCATGGGTCAGGCGGGAGGTCATGTGCGCATTGATCTGGGTGGCAGCGACATCCTGTTATTGCGCAACACATTGCTTGCAGACATGGGGGCTGACGACTTTATTTTGTAAAAGGGCGACGGGATAAGCAGTAGGTTAAAAGCCTAGGGTATAATTGCGCATGCAATTTTAGGCCCACTTTTACCCTCATTGTCGGGGCCTAAATGTATCATTAATGAGCGTGCACGGATTTCAGCTAACGTCAGTTCTGCATTTTTGATAGTTGCGTTTGCAATGCCATTTGCATCGACCATAATTGGTTGTAAATCACCAACCGGTAGCTTATCATGGCTATGGCTTTTATCTACATCATGCGTATCCGCTTCATGGCCATAATGCGCTCCTGCTAACCCGCCGGCCACGCCATCTATAGAGGGTTTGCATATAGGACGTTCATGTATATGGGCACCATTCATACCCGCTGGCAAGCCGGTAATATCTGCGGATATACTTAACCCCTCTGCGGTTTGTTGCAGAGTTAATACGCCTAGTTTTTCATGCACACCGTTTCCATCTATTTTATACACTTGGGCCGTTATTTCTTTGGCTGGGAAAAATTCAACGATTTTATTACGCGCATCTATCACATTGTGTTTATAGGTCGGCCCTGACAAAGCCATCATCAGATGCGCACGTGCTGGTGCCAGGTTACCACGCAACAATTCCGCTATGCCTAAATGATATTGTATAGTCACATCATCAGGTTCCTGCTCTGCAGCGCGCGACATTAACGCAACGCCTTCGTCTAATTGTCCCTGTCGCGCCATGACCCACCCCAATATATCTTGATTAATGGGTTCGTGCGGTGCGGCGGCAGAGGCGCGTTCTATCATAGCACGGGCCGTATCCAAATCTTCGGCAATATCGGCGCGGGCAAGAGCGCCTAGTGATAAGCTTGCAATATGTCCAGGTGAATTTTTGACTGATTTATCAAATTCAGAAATCGCATTCCTAACTTGCCCATCGCTTAGAAACATCAAACCCAATTCAGTGTGTAGTTCAGGATTATTCGGGTTGGCCTCTATTGCTTCGTGTAAAACATTTTCAACTTCACCATGCCCTACATCGGTTTCAACATGCGTTGCTACATAAGTACCGTGACCATGAAGCGTTCCAGCCAAGGTTAGCCATACCAATGGTTGCTGGGGGTTAAATTCAAGAGATCGCCTCATCGCGGCAAGTCCAATTTTGCGATCCCCTTGAGCAGCGGCCAGCACACCCATTGAATAATGAGCGTCCGCATTATCTGGATAATCTTCAGCCAGTTTTTCAGCCAGCTTTAATGCCCGCTTTGGATCACCATGCTTACCCAGTAAATCAATTTCAAGAAAGCGCAGATCAACCCGATCAGGCTCATTCTGAACCAGCTCTGAAACCGTATCAATTGCCTCTGTCGCGCGGTTCGCCTTAATCAATACGTTGGTGATCTCACGAATGTACGTAATATCTGCACCAACGGTTTGTTCAGCCTCAATCTCAAGCAAGACAGCTACCGCTTCATCAGTCTTTCCGGCAGAAGCAAGCATTTTAGCAATGTCACCGCGCAATGGGTTTTTAAACGATGGATGGGCGTCAATTATTTCCTGTATCAGATTAAGCCCTTGATCAGGATAGCCTTCCAAATCGGTAATGCGTGCCAAAGACAACAAAAACATCGGGTCATTTGTGTTTATCAATGGCTTAATCCGCCCGATTACCTGGCGCGCTTCTATAGGTCTGTTTGTCGTAATAGCGGCGTCCATATACCGCCCATAAAGCTCAAGCTTGGTGCGTTCCGGTATATCGATTGCGTCGTTGCGAACGGCTGGGCCTAACAGATCAATGATATCATTATAGCGATACATTTTCAGATAGAGCTCTGCTAAATCAAAATGGGCTTGGTTTATGGTGTCCTTTGGCATGCCAAAGGCGCGCAATGCGCGTTCTGAATGCATAGTTGCCTCTGGCAGGTTATTCTCTTGGATAGCCAGAAATGCTAAATAACGCAGCGCCATTGGATTGTCCGGGTCCATTTCGATAGCATTTTGCAGGTCTTTTTTACCCTGTAAGGTATGACCCGCCAGAACCTGTGCCGCTCCCAGTTTTGCCAGTAGCCAAGCGTTATTAGGGTTGATTTTGATAGCTTTTTGAAAAGCGATCACCGCGCCGGGGAAGTCGTTTTTCAAAAGTAAAACAACACCGGCCAAGTCAAATGCGGCAGGGTCATATGGATAGCGGTCCAGATAGTTTTGCAATGCAATAGACGCACCGGGATTTTTATCGTTAAAAAGTTTTGCCACGGCATCTAGTGCCGCCTTGTTTTTTGAGGTTACCCCAAAACTACGCAAATCGGGTGTCAGCAGCCAATTAAAATCTGATCCATTAAAAGCTTTACTGGTTTCTTCACTTAAAACAGCAGCTTTAGCCGGAATTGTTGTGCTTAATAATACTGCAGCTAATGCGACTGGTATTAAATAACTTACACGAAATAATTTTGAAATACCCATTAATCACACCGTCATTATTCACATTAATAACAAAAAGGGCGGATACGTAATCCGCCCTTTGAAATTGTATCCTCGTAACGCCACGTATGGCAATACTGTTGTTTACTTCCGACGACGCCGACGCATCACGCCAAGTCCCGCAAGTGCCGCACCCAGCAAGTATATACCTGCAGGCAACGGAACAGGGCTTGGGCCAGTTCCAGCGGTCAGGTTTATCGTGATAGTCCCCTGATCAGTTAACGAACCGTCTGTACCGGAAATTAATGCGATATATTGACCGACACCAAACCCGGTAGAGTTCCACCCGAATGTACCAGAAGCCGGGTTGCCGGGTGTGCCGGGATTAAATGTTGAACCTCCAACAGCACCGCCCGGTCCTGTAAATGACACAAAGCTGAGCGTCACATTTTGAGCTGCTTGTGGATCAGTTGCACCGATAGCGGTATTGATATTAGTCCCAACAGTCGCATTGATGATAACATCCACAACATCCGGTGCCTGATTGGAACCTTGAGCAACACCGTCAAACAGCCAATCAAACTGAACCGTAGCGGTTGTTTGACGCGCACCGTTTGTTGCCTTGATTTCACCAGCAAACGCCATGTCCGCTCCAATATTGGATCCATTGTCAGCATATGTCGCAGTGTTGGCACCAGAAATATTTATCTGACCCGTACCGTTTATACTAAACCCGGTGGCCTGCGATGTTATACCTACAGTCAGGACTGTGTCGTCATACGATAGCGTATCCCCATTTGCAGATGATGCGCCAAGATTATCACTATAGGCAGATCCGCGCACCACTTCAGGTTGGATATTATTGATATCAAAGGTTATTGGATTGGTTGCATTCGTACCGTCCCAAAAAATCGTTGAAGTTGTCCCCATACTCCCACCAGCATTAGGAATACCGGAGACACGGCAACAATCTCCCCAGCTGATCGTATAGGTGCCCGCACCAAAATTCGCAAGACTCATAGAAGCCGTTTCGTCAACCCGCGTATACCGCGAATCCGATGTATCCGTTGTGTCCGCACCCATATTTAATGTCGTCGATCCGACAATGCCACCGCCGGAAATTGTAACTCGATTAACATCGTCAGGCGCTGATGTGCGCCAAAATGATGTTGCATTAACGGTCAGGTTTCCGTTTCCATCAATTGATGGGATTAGAACTGACCCGCGGTTATGTGATGCCATCGCGGGCATCGCGAATATTGCAGCTATCGCAGCTATAGCTATACCAAATTTAAGTTTCATTTTTCCCTCCACTCTATAATAATAAAGTTACAAATTACTAAAAATAAAGCCAATTCATGCGAAACTACATGACGGACTCCACCTATTAAAGAATCGTATATCACAAAAATGTCATAATATCAACTCATTTGCGACAAATTCAAAATTGCCGGATGTGGAAAAACTTAATATTTATATCATCTTTATAACGTCTTTTTCAAGTGCCAGCATATACCCTTTACGGCTGATATTTTTAATCAGCAACTGCGACATCATTTGATTGCCTAAGTGATCACGCAACCGTTTTATCCGGGTCGCCCCTGCAGCCTCATCGCTGTCCACCTTGCTTTTGCCGCTGATCATTGCCTCTAGGTCCGCACCGGTTATAACCTCATCATCTAGGCGCGCTTCACAAAGTACGGACAGTGTTTCGCAAATTGCCTCGGTCAGATCAAACTCCATATTGTTGATATAAACCACATGTTCGTCACGGTTAACGACCAAACTGTTAATATGAATGCCTGACCTTTCAATCTCGGTCATCCGCTGGCTAAGACCGTAATTGGTAATCAGGAAATACAATGCCGATATCAAAAGCGCTGATGATAAAACCAACAGCACAAAAATAATAAACCTATAACCTTGCAACACTTCAGCGAAAGATGTGCCCGATTGCGCAAGGATTTCCAGCAGTTTGGTTTCATTCGGGCTGGTGAGCGCATCATTTTCAACAAAAATACGCTCCACACGATCATTGAACACATTCGCATCGGGCAGGTTCATAAATAATACAATCGATGCAACCAATAGCAGACCGACAATCAGTAGGCTGCCCCATAGTGCAAATGCACTTGGTTTAAAGTGCCTGTTCTCAGTATCTAAGGTAATACGCGCCCGCATTGGCCTGCCTTTTTGATAGTCCGGATTTATCAAATCTTGACAGAATAGTTAACAACTTCCAACCACCCTTTGCCAATCGCTTTGATACAACTTTTTGTGCTTTCCCGTTATTTGAACACGCATCACCCTTCAATTTCATCACACCGTAATGCAGTTTCAAACCGGACTCGGTTTGCTTGGCTTTATAGTCCACATAACAGTCAGACGCAGCCATTGCTGGGGTTGCAATCAACAGGCTCAGCCCAATTACCAGTACCGAATTTTTCAATATATTTTTCATAACCCCAACTTGGCTCTTTCATCAATGATATACAATAACAACTATGCGCAAGACGTATGTTATCCAATAACATCGTGCTGTAATTGCCTATCTTGGTCGTTTCTTTCAAATTCAACTCAGGTCAAACGCCAACCAGTATGGCGTCAATTTGAAAGGATATAAAAATGCGTATTTCAAAATTTACAAGTGCCTTGGTTGCAGGCGCCATAGCAACATCAGCAATCTTCGCGGCACCTGTCTCTGCTGCCAGTGACGGGGATCGTCTTGCACGTATCGTACTTGGTGCCGCAGCAGTTGGTCTGGTTGCACATAAGATTCACAAAAACAAAAAACGCCGCAAAGAGGTCTCTAGAAACTATAGATATGATAATCGCGGTCATCGCTCTGGACATCGCAACTACCGCCCGAAAACGTGCTTACGCAAAAAATACACAGGCTATGGATGGAAATCATTTTATTCGCAACGATGCCTGGCAAAGCATCGCGCGTACCGTAACGACGGTTACGATAACCACCGTCACGATCGCCATCACAATTCCAGACGTCAGTACGATGACAGGCGTCACCATGACCGCGATGACAGACGCAAATTGAACGATGGTTATTTCCGCAAATGGAATGATACGCATAGCTGATTAGTGTGCTTGTACCACATTTATAACCAAACTGCAGAGGCACCCAAGTGGTGCCTTTACTTATACCTCTGGCATTATATTAAGTTACAGCACCATACCCGTCGTGCGAAAATACATCAAACGAACACGAGGATTATATGCCGGACTTTGAACGCGAACAGCAACTATTGAAAACATATGATATAGTTGCCGGTGTCGACGAAGTCGGCCGCGGACCATGGGCAGGGCCGGTTACTGCATGTGCCGTGGTGCTTGACCCCGATAATATTCCCGAAGGCCTGAACGACTCTAAAAAACTGACGGCTAAGATACGCGAATACTTGTTTCAACAGATTGTGCAAAGCGCAGACGTATCAATTGCACATGTATCAGTCACAGAGATAGACCGGATAAACATTCTACAAGCCTCTCTTTTAGCAATGGAAAACGCCGTGGCAGGCTTATCCAAACCCGCAGATTTTGTACTGATTGATGGAAATAAAACCCCAAAGAATCTGAACTGCACAAGTGAGGCGATCATCAAAGGCGATGCCAAATCATCAAGCATCGCCGCCGCATCAATCGTTGCAAAGGTGACACGCGATCGAATGATGGTTGCTCTTTCGCAACAGTTTCCCGGATATGGATGGGAAACCAACGCTGGATACGGCACAAAACAGCATCAAGAGGGTCTAAAAGCACTAGGGGTAACCGCTCACCATAGACGTTCGTTCAAACCTATCCACAACATGTTGTATAGTGAAAATTAGATAACCTATTGATTCAAAAAGAAATTGACGCGGAATCCGTTATGAATCATCTTAGACCTCAACAACGACGCGAAAAGCGCATTGAGGCAGTAAAAAATGAAGAATACGAATACCAAAGGTGGGGCTTCCCTGCCATTGAACCAGATATTATCCGGCGACTGCGTGGAAGTGATGAACGCACTTCCAGAAGGCTCCGTTGACCTTATTTTCGCAGACCCACCCTATAATCTGCAACTAAAAGGTGACCTGCATCGCCCTGATAATTCAAAGGTAGATGCTGTTGATGATGATTGGGACCAATTTTCATCTTTTGCGGTTTATGATGAATTTTCGCGTGCCTGGCTAAAGGCTGCACGCCGTGTCTTGAAACCGAATGGTGCTATTTGGGTAATCGGATCATACCACAACATCTTCCGCGTTGGCGCCACATTACAAGATGCAGGTTTCTGGATTTTAAACGATGTTATTTGGCGCAAATCAAACCCGATGCCAAACTTCCGAGGCGTTCGATTAACCAACGCACATGAAACTATGATATGGGCGTCAAAATCAGAAAAATCTAAAAGCACTTTCAACTACGAAGCTCTGAAAGCCTTGAATGACGGCGTGCAAATGCGCTCTGATTGGATCATACCCATTTGTAACGGACACGAGCGCATCAAAGATAAAGATGGTAATAAAGCCCATCCAACACAAAAGCCGGAAGCCTTATTACACCGTCTTTTGATTGGCTCAACAAACCCCGGTGATGTGGTTTTGGATCCGTTCTTTGGGTCCGGCACAACAGGGGCTGTTGCGAAAAAACTGGGCCGAAATTTTATTGGGATTGAACGTGAAGCAGCTTACCGCGAGGTCGCCCAAAAACGCATCAAATCAATTCGGACACTGGATAAATCTTCATTAGAAGTCAGCATTTCGAAACGCGCAGAGCCGCGTGTTCCATTTGGCCAGTTGGTTGAACGTGGCATGTTGATACCGGGCGAAAAATTGCATTCATTGAATGGTCGCCACTCTGCCAAAATTCGCGCTGACGGCACATTAATCGCCCATGATACAAGGGGGTCCATTCATCAAGTAGGTGCCGCTCTGGAAGGTGCGCCATCGTGCAATGGCTGGACATATTGGTGCTTCCGCAAAGAAGGTAAAAATATCCCTATCGATTTACTGCGCCAGCAAATTCGCGCCGAAATGTAGGTTAAATCCTAGCTAATTTTACACCGCCGATGTCAAAGCTCCGCCGCTTTGACATCACGCCTAACTTCCCCGCCCTTGTGGCGGGGATTTTTTTATTTCGGTAATGGGTTCAATGCTTTGTTGTAAGCATGCCAATCGTCAATATCCGGGTAGAATTGTTTGCGCCATGCTTTAACCCGAGGGTTCATAATTTTTTTCCACAAGGGCGGGCAAAACGCAACAGCGACCATGACAGCATATGCCCTCGGTAACTGCGGAGCATCATTTTCCAGATAGTTCTGCAGCAAAGGATAACGTCTGCTTGGTTTATAATGATGATCAGAATGACGTTGCAGATTAATCAGGAAATAGTTGGTCACCTTATAGGCAGAATTCCACGAATGGTGTGGCAACACATGCTCGTACTTCCCATCCCCTAAATGCTTCCGCGTCAGGCCATAATGTTCAACATAGTTTGTGGCCTCTAATAAAAGAATTGCGATACAGGCCTGAACAATAAACAAGGCAGCACCAAACCAACCGGCAATCACAATCGCGAACAGTAAAAACAAAGATTGCAGCACTGCAAATTTCCAAAACGGATTACTAAGGTGCAAAGCCGTTAAATTTTTACGCGCCAGCATCGCTTTTTCAGCGTCCCAAGCAGAGCGTAGGCTTTGACGCAAAACACGCGGAAAGAACCGGTGAAACCCTTCGTTGTACCGCGCAGTTACAGCATCTTTTGGTGTACCCACATACCTGTGGTGAACCAATAAATGTTCCGATCTGAAATGGCCGTATAATGCCAGTGCCATCAAACCATCCCCCAAATGGCGTTCAAACTTTGATTTTTGATGCATCAATTCATGCGCGTAAACAATACCTGTAGAGCCTGTGATTAAGCCGACGCAGGCCATAAACCACCACTTTTCGGATCCCTGCAGATGATCCGAATAACTTACAAATGCGATACCACCAAAGATCAATACGAACTGAATGGGAAACCAGATGATTGTTATTAATCGGTACCAGAAAAGCTTGTCATCCGGTGTATCGGGATTTTTATCTTCCAAATTGAGCCCGACAAACTGGTCAATAACCGCCAGGCCCCAAAACGCATAAGCGGGCGTCAATAACATCCACCATCCCCCAAGGTAACCGGACAATATGACAACCAAAACCAGTGTCAGCGATATCCAAAATGGGATGGCATCCCTAAAATCTGTTTTCTGCATTTTGTAACCTCTTTCAATCAAAGATACTCTCACACCACAGTGGAAACAAGTTTCC
This sequence comes from Amylibacter sp., assembly GCA_021775375.1. Classification (GTDB taxonomy): domain Bacteria; phylum Pseudomonadota; class Alphaproteobacteria; order Rhodobacterales; family Rhodobacteraceae; genus Amylibacter. Next base: position 20,160 of record JAJFHY010000024.1, read on the forward strand.
ATACTTTGCGCATAACGGTTGGTAGATCGTTTACATCAAAAGTTTCAGCATCAATATAGCGGCCTATTTCCTGACTAAAATCATTCTCAACAATAGCATAGTGGATACGTAATTTTAGGTGAAAATGCGTGAATGTATGCCGTGCCTCAGTTGGCAATAATACC
>JAJFHY010000231.1 GCA_021775375.1 Amylibacter sp.
TATTGGAAACACTCTGATTATGAAATCACGACAATTCAATTATTACTGAAGATCAAACCGCCTGCCAATTCCAAAAAACAAAGAATGACTATGAGCAGTTTCAGATGTCTCGTCATCATCTTGACGGTAAATATATCCGGTATTTATATTCCAGTCTTTGGTCATATTATAATAATATGTAACATCGAATCTAAGGCGTGAGTTTAAGTCAGTTTTAAATACATTATTTGAGGTTGTGAATCCGGCATTTAATAGAATATTGGAAACACTATTGATGTTGTGATTGTAGCCAACTGTAAAGGCTGTATACAGCCGCTCGTCATCTTCACTATCATTTCCAATATACCTTCTGAACTGAGTATTGATATCCCCGGTGGGTACCATTTGCCTAAAGCTCAGACTACCGATAACGTTCGTTTCATTTGCTTCACCTCTTGTTGCACCTAAGCTTCCGGATAAAGTTGCATTTGGTAATTCATAAACCCTACCAACATCAAATGTATTGCGCCGACCGTTAGTATTAATGACGCTTGATACTTCGGGGCTTATGGTTCCATTCGGAACTTCATAAATAGCCCCAAAACTACCAACGACACCTTCTTTGTGCCTTGTCATACGCGCAATACCTATACCTTCTTCTCTTTCGGCAACGCTATACCCAATGTTTCCATGGTATTGAAGGATCTGTGAGGCATCATAGATTAGACCAAAGGAGGTACTGTTGTTAAAAGTTTCTGTCATATCAGTATCTTCAGAATCAAATGTATAGTTTTCAACATTGATATTACCTTGAAGTACTGGAGAAAAAGTTAACCGTACTGTAGCCCCGAGATCTAAGCGTTCTGAACGCGCTAAATCTGGATCTGCTGTGTCGTCGTACGTGATCAAATCGTGCCTTGCGGTTAAGATCAGACCAATTGGGGCGTCTTTGAATAAATCTAAAGATCCATTAAGCGATAGAGCCTTACGGGTTCCATCTCCATTCAAATTATCCAAATCAGGTGGCAGAACTATTTGACCTGTATTTGGGTCAATGAAAGAACCGAATGGAATTGTGCTGTCGACATCACTATGGCGGTAACGTGTGCCGAAAGTTAAAGCTGAACCCCCTGTATCGCGGCGGTAAAAAAGATCTAGAACAGAATTATCAACATCAAATTCCGTTCCGGGATCATCAGGCCCGTTCTTAAAGCGGAAATCACTTGCTATATTTAAGGACAAGCTATCGATTGGCGTTTCTGTTTTCAACCCAAACGCCAATCTTGTGGTGGCAAATTTAGTGTCTTCCTCACCGCCGGGGGTGAGGCCTTCATTTGTGTCAAAGCCAAATCTCTGATCCACATCCAGTGTCATTTCAAAAAGATCAGTTGGGCTCTCTTCTGCCTGTGATGCCAGAGCACATAATCCAATTGCGCCGATAGCTACGACGCGTATCGAGTGTTTTTTCCTCACCTGTATTCTCTTTTATAGTTACTACTCAAAAAGACGTCTTTGTGGGACGATTATCGTATCACCACTTCGTATCACACGGTTACTGCCTATAACAGAACCTTTTGACAAAGCAGCATAGTTGAATTTGTAAGATACTTGTTGGCCTGTACTATCAGTACTCCAAATTTGTATACGCTTGGTCGCGGCAAATTTTGTGAATCCACCCATTTCAGCAACAAATTGCAATATTGTAGTGCCGCGTTTAATTTTATACTTACCAGGATTACCCACCTCGCCCATCACATAAACTTCTACGGTACCGCCACTCTGCCCGCTTGATTTTGGCGCACCTAATGACGAAAGGCCAACAAATACAGTTGGAGGAGTTACAAAGTTATCCGCCATAGCGGATGACAAAGCACTTTTGACTTCTGGTACTGATTTCCCAGATGCTTTGATCGTACCAGCCATTGGAAAAGAAACATTGCCATCCGGCAAAACAAGAACTTGCCGATTTAGGCTTGGATCTTCCAACACCTCGACCTGAAGCGTGTCGCCGGGTTTTACTTTATACTCTTGCGCCAATGCCATTGGTGCAAGCAAGACCATTGTCATAAATACCAATATTTGTTTCATTTCATTTCTCCACTTAGTTACTCTACTACAAAAATATACATCCCCAAACTAGCAGATTGGTCTATTTTTCATATGGAAACTATTGTTTATTTAGTAAATCAATCCGATTGTAGTTATATTTACTCAGAAACGTATCACTAACGCAACATTTTATCGTATATTTAGCAAGGGTTTATGGATTTGGCTGATTTTTGGAAGACAGAAAGCACAAGTAAGGCCAATAAGCGTTAACCGCTAAAGAATTAAATAATTAAGAGTGCCATTATGATCGATTGGGCAGCAACGCCAAACAATGCATCTGAATTGTCGAAAAACCCCGATGCTATACAGATTAATGTTGAATCACAAACTGCTCTACTGGAACAGGTTTCAGAATGTTTACGCGTTGGGTGTGGTTTTACTGTTGCTACTGTAAATCTGGATCATATTGTAAAGATGTACCAATCTGACCAGTTTTATCAGGCTTATAAACACCAGACATATGTGGTGGCTGATGGTAACCCGATAGTATGGCTCTCACGCCTAGCTGGTCGCAAGATCGAATTGGCTCCAGGCTCTGAACTAATACTACCACTGATTTCTTTAGCGACAAATATGGAGGTGCCGGTCGCATTATTAGGTGCGACACAGGAAACGTTGAATGAAACGGCTGTGCAACTAAAGAAGGCTTATCCAAAGCTGAACATAGTTGCATGTATAGCGCCCGCATTTGGATTTGATCCTGAAGGATCAGAAGCCCAAGAGTGTGTTAATGAGCTTTCTCAATCAGGGGCAAAGATGTGTTTGCTTGCACTGGGGGCGCCAAAACAAGAGATCTTTGCTGTTTATGCTGCGCGATATTTACCACATTGCGGGTTCATCTCGATTGGTGCGGGTCTTGATTTTATTGCAGGGTCACAAACCCGTGCACCATTGATTGTTCGAAAATTGGCTATGGAATGGCTCTGGCGATTGCTAAGCAATCCGCGTCGGTTGGTTTACCGTTATGTGGCGTGCATCGCGGTTTTACCTAAACTAGTTATGCAGGCAATTCGTGCGCGAAAACTTTAGGATTTATGTATTGCCAATTTGCAGATTAGTTGGCTGGTAAAATCAGGTAATACCCAGTTAGAATTATTGTGTTCATTTAAGAAATTTTTGATCATTATATAGTCGTTTTTCTGACCTATTTAATCGCTATTATTCGTTGTATCTGTTTGTTTAGCTTGTTTGGGCGGCAAGCTAAGATAGAAAGAGGTGTGGAAGTGATATATTATCAGATTTTGAGGGCAATATTTACATGATAGTTATCCAAATTTTGTGTTTTGATCGCGCTTTTTTCGGAGGCGGGTAAGCGATGCCAAATAGTTTTGCGTATTTTGTGCTTTTCATGTGGCCGATAGTTGTTATTGTTTTGTTTCAAAAGCAAAAATTACCTGCTGCATTGGCGTGGTCAATTGTTGCCGGGTATTTGCTACTGCCAACAAAAACGGAAATTGATTTTCCTATTTTACCGGCGTTTAACAAAACTTTTATCCCAAACTTCGTTGCCGTAGTTATGTGTTTAATTACTGTTAATAAAATCGGAATAGGTCAATCAATTTCTTTGAGCGGACTACGGCAAGCACAGAGGTTAAATCACGGTGTAACGATTTTAAAGGGTTGGTTGCCGCGTTCCAAAATTGGACTTGTTTTGGTTCTAATGATGCTTTTTTCACCTATTGTGACAGCACTGCTGAATAATTTCCCAATTATTGTAGGAGGGCTCTTCATTCCCGGCCTTACTTATTATGATGCGCTTTCAATAGGAATGAATGCCTTTGTTACATTATTACCTTTTCTTATGGCGCGCAAATTCCTGGCGGATACAGAAAGCCATAATGTATTATTAAAAGTGTTGTGTGTAGCCGGATTTTTATATGCGTTTTTAGCGCTGTTCGAAGTGCGAATGAGTCCACAATTAAATGTTTGGATTTACGGATTTTTTCCACACCAATTTTTACAACATATACGTGCGGGAGGCTTTAGGCCTGTGGTGTTTTTACATCATGGATTATGGCTCGGTATTTTCTTTTCTATCTCATTTCTTGCAGCGGCAGGTCTATGGCGCGCCATGGAAGGCAAGCCGCGCGGAACAATATTTTTTATGGCAAGCTGGATAGCAATGACTTTGGTGTTGGCAAAAACATTTGGGGCATTGGTCATTACTCTGGTACTGACTCCAATTGTTCTGTTCTTTAAAATGCGAATGCAAATGATCTTCGCAGCCTTGATCGCTATGACTGTTTTATTTTATCCAATGGTGCGGGGTGTAGATATACTTCCACTAGATGGAATTGTTTCACTTGCAAATAAAGTAAGCGGAGAACGCGCAGGTTCATTGACGTTTCGGTTAGATAACGAAGATATTTTATTAGACCGCGCAAACGAACGCCCATTCTTTGGTTGGGGTGGATGGGGTCGATCCCGCGTATATGATCAAAATTCAGGTAGAGACCTAAGTACGACTGATGGGCGTTGGATTATCGTGCTTGGTCAAGGTGGATGGATCCGGTACCTTGCCGAGTTTGGTTTGTTAGCTGTTCCAATTATATTGTTAGCCTGGCGAAGAAAAAATTTAAACCTATCCTTTGCGACATCCACGCTGTGTCTAGCATTATGCGCTAATCTTGTAGACATGATCCCAAACTCTACTTTTACACCGATTACGCTGTTAATTGCGGGCGCATTGATGGGAAGATTGGAGGTCGAAACGTCTGAAGAAAGAGAAGAGGTTGATATACCTGTGGTTAACTCACAAGGCACACAGTACAGGCGAAATTTAAAACCGAAAATCAGCAGTACGGATAAGGTGCTGGTGAGACAAAGGCGTATATGAACCATGCGAAAACATTTAATGCATTTAAAATTGAAATAGGTAAGCAGCTAGATGAGCATAGTACTTATATATTTAGTTGAAGTGATGATTTTTTTATGACTGATAGGCGAATGAAAAAAATAAACGTATCAATCATCAATTATAAAACCGCTGAATTGACAATAGAGTGTCTTCGTTCAGTTGTTGATGATCTCATAGGGATTGATGGGCATGTCACAGTCGTTGACAACGATTCCAATGACGGTTCAGCAGAGAAACTACAAGCATGGATTGATGTACATATTTCACAAGTGCCTATTACATTAGTGCGCAGCGAAACGAATTCTGGATTTTCAAGCGGCCATAATCAGGGTATTTTAGCGTGCCCAGCAGAGTTTTATCTTGTGTTAAATTCGGATGCAGTTTTACGGCCTGGATTTTTTAACGCCATTCTGACAGCTGCAGAGGCTAGCCCAGACATTGGTCTGTTAGCGCCTCGTTTAGAGGATGAAGATGGGACACCGCAAATCAGCTGTTTCCGTTTTCATAATCCAGCCAGTGAGCTAATCAGAGGCGCCGCGACAGGTTTTATAACCAATCTGTTGTCCCGTTATAATGTTCCTCTGAGTGTTGCGCCTAAAGCTGATATGATAGAATGGGCAAGTTTTGCATGTATTCTGCTACGTCATGAAATGTTTGCATCTATTGGACCGATGGATGATGGGTATTTTTTATATTTTGAGGACTCGGAATATTGTTTGCGTGCACATCGAGCAGGATGGGGCATTGCATATGTGCAAACTGCGCGTACCGTGCATTACCGTGGTGGGAGCGCCCCTGTTAAAGCACTTGCTAAAGAGAATAAGCGATTGCCTGCCTATTATTATGCATCACGGACGCGGTTTTTTTATCAAGCGTATGGATGGGCAGGGCTGGTTTTTGCGAATATATTATGGGTTACAGGCCGCATAATAGCAAACCTGAGAAGGCTCATTGGCAGACCAGTACCAAAGGCAAAAGAGAGTGAACAAATGGATATATGGTGCAATATCTTCTCTCCTCTCGGTTCCAGCCATAAGACCGGAGGTTAAAGATGTCACTTCCGGATTTTCTAATAATTGGGTCAATGAAATGCGGTACAAGTACATTGCAAACCCAGCTTGCTGCTCAAACGAATATCTACATGACAACGCCAAAAGAGCCCAATTTTTTCTCTGACGATGCAATATACGCAAATGGATTGGATTGGTATAAAGGGCTGTTTGCGGGTGCAAAGCCATATGACCTTAAAGGCGAAGCAAGCACACATTATACAAAATTACCAACTTATCCAGATTGCATTGATCGCATGTCAAAGGTGCTGGATTCGCCGAAGTTAATTTATATGATCCGTGACCCGATAGCGCGTGCAGTTTCCCATTACATACACGAATGGACAATGGGTGAAATGTCAGGTGACATAGAAGCGGCATTTAAAAAACATCCGGAACTGATTGCCTATGGTCAATACGCCATGCAGATAGAACCCTATATCAAGAAGTTTGGTAGGGACCGTATACTTCTTACAAGCCTAGAGAATTTGAAATCTGACCCGCATGGTACGCTTACTGAAATTGGTAGGTTTTTGGAAATTGAACGTCCGTTGATTTGGCAATCGGAAATGGCCCGCGTAAATGCCTCAGCAAAACGTATGCGCCGTATTCCATTACAGGCACTCTTACTCAGTAACCCAATTGCTACAAAAATACGACGTACATTGGTTCCGCGCAGCATTCGTGATTGGATAAAATCTGGTCATCATATGTCTGAACGTCCGCAGTTATCTTCCGAGCTGTCGCAACGTCTGGAAGCAGTCTTTGCAGAGGATAGGGTGAAGCTGCAAAAGCTGTTTCCAAGCTATGATGGCTTGGAACGCGGTTACAGGTTTTCATGCAAATGAAAGATAGATTTAAAATTGGTGCTGTTATCATTGGTCGTAATGAAGGTGCGCGGCTTGTGCGCTGCCTAACGTCAATTGTGGAAACTGTAGACCGGATTGTCTATGTTGATTC
>JAJFHY010000232.1 GCA_021775375.1 Amylibacter sp.
ACGCCGTCATTTGTAAGGTCGACTGCATATTTTTCATCTGTTGTGGTCATCGGATTATATTCAGCCTTAGTGATCAGGAGTGCGGCACCGGATGGCATCATATTTATAAGATAGTTTTACTTTATACAAAGTGAATCGCGGGTGGGAAATCATTAACAGCGAAATAGTGCTGATTTGCCCCGAAATTCGATCCGAATATAACTGACAGGTCATAATGTGGCCAGAAATAAATCGCCGCAATTATCAGGGCAATGATAAACAGCAGAACGACAAACCATATAGGTTCAATCTCACCCTTTTTGGGTTTACTTGGCTCGATGTCGGTTTCTGTTTCTTCTGTCTGAATAACCTCAGGCGCTTCTTCTTGCAGATAATCGCTATCGGTTTCCACAATAGTTTCAGAAGCAATCGTATAATCAGCAGGTTGAAAATTCGGGTTTCTTGGAAATACGGAAACATCAAGATCGGTTGTGTAATGTGTTGGGTGAAATCCAATGAGATTAACAAAAGTTGTGGCCTGTTCTATGACAACCAACGGTGTCCATGCGATGTTGATCGCTAATGGCGCGTCTTGGCGGTCAATATCAAAAGCCAAGCTTGTGATATCTTCCCCTGATGCAGCTTCGAGTGCGGCGATTATACGCGTCTCAATTTCTGTTTCAGCGTCGCTATCTTGATCAACACTCAGGGTTTGCACTTCTGCCGTTGGAATGCGTACAATTGCGTGGTTGGATGGTGCGCCGGTGTTTTTTGCAACAATACTTAAATCTTCCAGTTGTTCCCGCAGATTTCCGGAATTCAAAGGAACGCTGCCTAAAAATTCCCATTTTTTGGCTGGTTTACGGTGCCAAAGGAAAATTCCGTCATTTGACAAATCTACTGCAAATGGTTCTGGTTCGTTTTTCATCATGCTTTTGCGCAACTCCATATTTGTTCAATCATTACTGTACCTATATGAAACTGGCCACTTTTTTTGCAGTTAATAATATCTATACGCTGTTTTAACGCGATAGCTTGAATATAGTCCATAACCTATGCAAATTTAAGAGACTAAGTAACTTAAGGATAAAATATGCGAAATATTATTATAGCACTCATTTTAATACTCATTCCGAATGTATCTATGGCTGATGAATATGCACGCCGTATGACATTGACCGGTGTTGGCGAAGTTTTTGTAGCACCTGATATGGCAATGATCACAGTCGGTGTCAGCAGTTTTAATAAAAACGCATCTGAAGCAATGCGTTCAAATTCATCTGATATGGCAGTGGTTTTTGAAAAGCTCAAAGGGGCGGGTGTTGAAGCGCGGGACATACAAACCGCACAAATTTCGCTAAATCCACGGTGGGAGCGTACAACTTCAAATAATGTGTCGCGTATTGTTGGATATGAAGCTGTGAATACGGTTAAGGCGCGTATACGTGCGCTGGATACGGTCGGAACCGTGTTGGACGTATTATCCCAATCAGGTGCTAATCGGATCAGTCAGGTCAGTTTCGGCATTCAAAAACCCCGCCCGCATAAAGATGAGGCGCGCCGACGTGCTGTCGTGGATGCGCGCGCAAAGGCTGAATTATATGCGCAAGCGGCAGGTGTCGAATTAGGTGATGTCATCAGTATTTCTGAAAACACTGCCACCGCTTTCCCGCAACCTATGGCCCGTAAGGAGATGGCCGCAATGGCTGATAATGCCGTACCCGTTTCACAAGGCGAGATGGGTGTGCGTACGCATGTGACAATTGTATATGAGATTAAGTAGGGCACCTGATATGCCAAACAAAAAAGCGCCCAAAGTTGCCTTTGGGCGCAGTCATGGAACGAGGGACAGTAATGTGAAGCAAAGAGTTCCAATCTTTGTTTCTAAAAATTATATAGTCATGTATTCGCGATTTTCAAGTTTTCTCGCTTGAAATTTTGTTTAGCTCAGGCCTTTTGAGACATTGGGCCAACGCGCATCTGCTCTTGAAATATAGCCATTTCTGTTTCGGCTCCAAATTGCCCAGACTACAGAACTGTAGTTCAGGTAAAGTTTGCCATTGTAGATATCCCAGGCTTTTGGGTTAATCGAAACAAGGTCACCATTTGCCATCGCATAAGCACAGTAACCACCGTATTGAGGTGCATATTTTTCAGGATCCGCTTCAAACAGCTTTTTATTTTTTGCAGATGCAAACCGCCACGTAGCTCCGTTCCAAGACAGGCTGTGATCCGCAGAACCTTTGCGTGCGTCGCTTTCGGTAAAATATGCAACGGGATCATAACCGGCAATTGCCAAGCCACCTTTTGTGTATTGTGCCGGCATTGCGGCAAACACGGGTGTAGCGATTGTGGCCGTCAGTAATACAAGTGCTGTGCGTCGAGTTAATTGCATAATGCCTATCCTGTTTGGACGTTTATAACAAAATAAACTTAAAAACTCAATTTGAAAGACCCCTCGCAATAATGTGAGGTTTTGTCACTTCAGGCTTTGGTTTGAGAAAGCGCATATAATGATACGGCTGCCGCATTTGACACATTCAAGGATCCAAAATTGCGCTGAAACGGAATTTTGGCAATCACATCACACGTTTCTTTTGTCGATTGGCGCAAACCCGGACCTTCGGCACCCAAAACAAGCGCTGTCGGGGCATTGGGTTCAACGTCCAGTGTATCTTGTAAATCAATTGTCGCTTCACCATCCAGCGCAATAAGCCGATAGCCCATATCCGACAGGGTTTTTAGGGATTTGACCAGATTTTGCACCCGTAGATAAGGTTGGCGTTCCAACGCACCGCTTGCAGTTTTTGCTAAAGCTCCTGTTTCAGGGGCTGAATTGCGCAGTGTAGCGATGACGGCACGTGCGCCGAACACTTCTGCCGAACGCAGGATTGCGCCGACATTATGCGGATCGGTCACCCGGTCTAAGACTATTACCACAGAGCGCTCACCGCGCGGGGCGCATTGTTCAGACAAATTTCCCCAATCAAGTGACTTAACTTCAAGTGCGGCACCCTGATGTACCGATTGCGGATCAATAGGGACCTTAAAGTTGCGCGGATCCTGTACTTCAGGGTCCATTCCCGATTTTGAAATGGCATCGGCCAGTTTGTCGGCAGCATT
>JAJFHY010000233.1 GCA_021775375.1 Amylibacter sp.
GCCAGTGCTCGACCACGCGGCGTTCGGGGAACGTGCGCTGTTTTTCAGGGCGCAACAGGTAATAGCCGCTGGTTGTCCGTGTCTGGTACGATTTTAATGGCCGTACCAATGCCCCGGTTTCTAGCAGATGATCAACCAGATGACCCCAACCTAGCGCAATTCCAAGCCCATCCACCGCAGCTTGCACCGCCAGAGGGTAGGTATTGAATGTAGCCACACCATCAGGTTGATCAGCCTGAACATCTTGTTCAGAAAGCCAGGTTTCCCAATTCATCCATTCTGTGTGATCGCTGGAAACTTCAATGAGTGGAAGCAGTGGCAGCTCGGTCAGATCACAGGCATTTGGATGGCGGCTCAGAAAGGCCGGAGAGCAGATCGGGAAGATGCTTTCGCCGAACAATAACTTTGCCTTGTAACCAGGCCAGTCACCTTCACCGCGAAGTATAGCAAGATCATTACTCTCGCTCAGGCATTCGGCGTCGCTATCGGACGCGAATAACATTATTTTCAATTGTTTGTTCCGAGTGTTGAACTTGCGAAGCCGGGGCATCAACCACAATGCAGCAACGGAATTCGTCGCCGCCAGCGAAACTTCATTTCGATTATGACGTGACATGAGATCGCTAGAAGCATCCCGTAGGCTTTGCATGGCAGGTGAAATACGGTCCAAAAGATGCCGCCCTTGCGGCGTCAGTGAAATGGATTTATGGCCGCGCAAGAATAGCGGCACACCAAAGTGCAGCTCCACCAAGCGCGTTTTCCTGCTTATTGCGCTCTCGCTGATATTCAAAATCCTAGAGGCCGCGGCAAAACTTTCAAAACGCGCCGCTGCCTCAAATGCAAGTAAGTGGTCAAGTGGTGGAAGAGACTTGTAATTTGTACCCATGTTCCCTTTCGCAGTTGTTAGTGTGATAAAACGCTTCGCCAGCGCATGAATTCTAATCAACTTTTTTACTGCCCAAAATCGAACCAGTGATTAACACATTGATTTATCCACATTTAATCAATTTTGCCATCAAAATACAAGGGCTTTGCCCATCAAAATTATGTGCAGAGAAATCAACGACCCCTGACATTGTGTTTCCACTTCGATTGTCATGTTCCGATGGGCTTTTGGGATGTAGCTTTCGAGCAACCAATACAGAAATCAACGGGGAGTTATCATGAAAATTAGAAACACACTTTCGGCTGCCGTAATCGGCTTAGCTTCGATCGGGAGCCAGGCAATGGCAGCGGACTCTGCAGAGCCGATCGTCATTCCGACGCATAACTGGTCCAGTCAGGTCGTTATGGCCTATGTGATTGGCGGCATTTTCGAAAGCCTGGGAGACACTGTTGAATATGTTCCGGCAGATTCCCAAGCTGTCTACGAAGCCATCCGCATCGGCGATGTCACAATTTCTCACGAAGTCTGGCAATCAACTTTTGGCGCATCTTTCTACAATGCCATGGCCAAAGGCGGCATTATTGATGCCGGAACACATTCTGCCGCAACTCTTGAAGAAATGGGCGTTCCTCAGTATGTGATCGACGACAATCTATGCCCAGGTTTACCTAATTGGGAAGCACTAAAGAATTGCCCTGAAGTATTTGCCACCGCAGATTCAGAAGGCAAAGGCCGTTGGCTGGAAGGCCCACAAAGCTGGCACGGTGACTTGATGCCTACACGGCTGGCCGCGCTCGGGCTTAGCGATCAATATGTCGTGAAATTTGCCGGCGGTGCCGATGCCATCTGGGCAGAATTGGCATCAGCCAAGAAAGAAGGTCGCGGCATCATCACCTTTAACTGGACACCGAACTTTACCGATGCGGAAGGCTTTGCATTCATCGAATTCCCTCCTTATACGGATGGATGCCGTGTTGCTGACGGTGGTGATGGAGCTTGCGGATCACCAAAGGGTTGGTTGAAAAAAGCGGCTAATTACAAATTTCCAAAAACCCATCCTGCGGCGTATTCGGCCTTTTCCAAGATCGACTTTTCGTCAACGGACATCGGTCAAATGGCTGCTTTGGTGGACATCGACGGCATGAGCCATCAAGACGCCGCTACAAAATGGCTGGCTGATCATGAAGACGTATGGAAGCCGTTTGTAGAATAAATACCAAATAACTCTCCCTGCATGCATTAGCGTGCGGGGGGCAGTGATTGTATTAATTGTATCGCTAAATGAAACACTTTGAGTTTATGATAAACCAGAGCGCAAATTTTGCACGCGCGATCACGCAAACAAACTTGTACGGAAAAAATTAATATGCCAACACCAAGTGAAACAACACCAAATGAACCGGTTATCAAGTGCCAATCGGTTTACAAAATTTTCGGCGAAAACGCAGACAAAATGCTACGGGCAGCAAATGGCAATGTTGACGCGGCCAAGTTTCAAGAAGCGGGTTGTGTTGTCGGTGTAAACGACGCGTCGTTCGAAGTTTACAAGGGCGAAATGCTTGTTGTGATGGGGTTGTCCGGATCTGGTAAATCAACATTGTTGCGTTGCATTTCACGGCTTACAGAAACAACTGCTGGCAACATTCATATTGATGGCCAAGATTTGTTGGCCATGAACAACAAGCAACTTATCGAATTACGTAGAAATAAGATGGGCATGGTGTTCCAAAGTTTCGCGCTATTACCACACAAGACTGTTTTGGAAAATATTGCGTTTCCTTTGCAGATCAAAGGCATAAGTACGCGGGATGCGATGAAGCGCGCGATGGAAATGGTTGAACTGGTTAGCTTAGACGGCCGCCAAAACTATTTTCCAAGACAGCTATCCGGTGGCCAACAACAACGGGTAGGTATTGCACGTTCCCTAGCGGTGGAGCCCGACATCTGGTTTCTTGATGAACCGTTTTCCGCGCTTGATCCGTTGATCCGCAAAGAGATGCAAGATGAATTTCTACGACTTCAGGGGGTGCTGAATAAGACCATCCTTTTTGTGACACACGACTTCGCCGAAGCGCTGCGTCTTGCCGATAGGATCGCCATCATGAAGGACGGTGTGATCGAACAAATCGATACCCCTGCCAATATTGTTTTAAACCCAGCCACCGAATATGTCAGCAAGTTCACGGAAGAGGTGCCACGTGAAAAGGTGCTGAAAATAAAATCTGTCATGGACCCGATCACTGACGAGACTGATTTTAGCGACCTGACGATTTCAGGCGACGCAATTATTGAAACTGTTGCAGAGGCAGTGCTTGCCCAAACTAAACCGGTTCGTGTCATGGACAAGGACAACAACATTATCGGATCGGTCCATTGCGATAAGATGATTCACATCTTGTTCGGCAAAGATGATGATGCCCAGGCGGGTGCCTGATATGGACACAAGCTTTTTCACCAAGCACCGTAAGCTTAGCCAATTCGGGATATTGCTGATCGCGTTTTTTGCCTTGGTTATTCTGGTGAAGCCTAATGAGGCAAATGTTTTGTGGCGCTTCCCGTCATTGCTGGCATCACTTCCCGGAATTATCAACGATTTCGCAGAGAACCTGATGTTCAACTGGTTTCCAATCCAGGTTTACGATCCTCATATCGAAGAATATGAAGAAGTGGCATTGTTGCGCGAATTGACAAGAGGTTTCTCGCGCGGTGTATTGTTCATGATCGAATTCATCCGGGAAATCTTAATTGGCGGTGTCAAAACGATTGTTGCATTCACCAGCTGGGAGTTTGTTCGGGAAAACCCGTGGGCGGCTTGGCCAGCGGTGCCTTGGACTGTTGTAGCAGGCGGTGCCGCCATTCTGGGTTATGCATTAAATGGTCGGAACCTTGCCCTTTTGGCCGGGGCAGCAACTGTTTATATTTCAGTGTTCGGCCAGTGGCACCCTGCAATGGAAACACTATCGTTTGTCTTGGTCGCGGCCCCAATATCCGTTTTGTTGGGTTTGCTTTTTGGCATTCTGTCTTACAAAAGCCACGCCGTTGAAGCGATACTGGCACCACTTTTGAACATAGCTCAAACTATGCCGCATTTCTCATATCTGGTCCCGGTCACTGTTTTCTTTGGTCTTGGTGATCATGCGGGTGCCATTGCGACTATCATTTTCGCCACCCCACCCATGATCCGTTTAACGCTTCTGGGATTGAAGAAAGTTCCAGTAGAGGTTGTCGAGGCCGGCCTTATGAACGGCAGTAATGATAGGCAGATTTTGTTTAAGGTTCTAGTGCCAACTGCTCGCCGCGATATTTTGATAGGGGTGAACCAGGTGATCATGCAATGTCTTGCCATGGCAGTGATCGCGTCGTTTATCGGCGCTAAGGGGCTAGGGTTCAACTTATTGCTTGCTCTGAACCAGCTGCGTATCGGTCAGGCGCTAGAGCTGGGCATCTGCATTGTACTGATCGCTGTGGTTTTGGACAAACTCTCATTGGCCTTTGCCAATAAACAAACCGATTATTTTGCCGATTTAAGCTTTGTTGAACGGCACAAATATATGTTGTTATTTGCGGGTTTTTTCGTGGGTTGCATTGCATTGGCATTGTTAGGTCGGCTTATCTTTCAGGACGGGATCAATTATTTATATCTGGTTCCGCACAATAAGGGCATCACAACTGAACTGTTCTGGCAGAGCGGCGTCGATTGGATGGTCGATAACTGGTATGCAGGTCTGCAAGGTTTCAACCGTGGCTTGATCGTCAACGTGTTGCAACCAATGAAAAACGCTTATCTAGCGATGCCAGTTAGTGCCACGTTCCTGCTGGTGATGGGTATCGGATATATCATTGGCGGGATAAGGTCGGCTTTGATTGTTGGTGGGCTATTGTTGTTCATTGCATTAACAGAATGGTGGGACCGCGCGCTGATCACTATGTATATGGCTTCGTTTTCGGTCATCATTTCTGTCACTATCGGTCTGATCGTCGGTTCAGTTTGCGCACAATACACATTTGCTTCCAAGGCCGCACTGTTGGTATGCGATACGTTACAGACATTCCCGTCGTTCATCTATCTGATCCCGGTGATAATGTTGTTCGGCGTCACGGATACATCGGTGTTGATAGCGGTCATTATCTATGCAACCATTCCTGCGGTACGCTACACGATCGAAGGTATCCGCAATGTACCCGCATCGCTTAAAGAAGCTGGAATGATGTCGGGCGCCACTGCATTTCAACGGTGGGTAAAAATTGATATACCGCTGGCTTTTCCTCACATCATGTTAGGGGTTAATCAAACTGTGATATTTGCACTGTTCATGGTGATAATCGGTGCAATGATTGGCACTGACGACCTGGGCCAGTACATCTTAAAAGCGCTGTCTGACAAGCAAGGCATCGGGAACGGGCTGATGCTGGGCTTATGTGTCGCGTTCATAGGCCTTGCAGTTGATCATTTGATCAATACATGGGCTTCTCAGCGCAAAAATGCTTTGGGACTTAGCTAATGAATATAAGACCAGTTATTGAAACGCCCTTTGAGCGCAATGGTATCAGCAACCCCGGCTTGCCGATACTGCCGCATGGGGTGGAACGTTATGTCATCCCTGGCGGCGGTTCGCGGGCTTTGCCTATCGAAGCTGGCGATGAAATCTCGATTGTAGATCGTGAGGGTTTGCAGCCAGTTGAACTGGTGTTCTTTGCACCAGATGGATCTTCGGATGCGTCAAAGATAGGTGCAATTGGTGGGCATACACCCATCGGCCTACAGGCTGCACTGTCGAGCGGCGATCCTTCAGGAAAACGCATTTTAACCGTGCTTAAAAAATCCGGTTTTGACATCGGTCGCGCCGATGGCGTGCGCTTGTTTTCCGAATCTTCCAAGGCGGGTGAAACAGCTGGATTTTATGCGTCCGCCGATGGTTTGTTAATTGTATGTGCCGTAGGCGGCCCTATGAGCGCGTGGGAGCAAAGCGCGCCGACTGAGATCGTTATTTATGTGCGTAGGGCCAATCCCTCTCAGGGAAAAGGCGGGCGCAAGCCGGCGGATCCACTGGCCGATCCTTTGCAAGATTATAATATTCAACCCGGTAAAGCAAAAGCATACGAAGTGCGCAACGGTCAGTTTATTCAGATCATGGATGTGCAGGGGCGCGAATGCACAGATTTTCAATGCTTTTCGATGGCTGAACTGGATCGCGGTATCGAACGCGATATCAACATGACAACCACACGGTCGCTTACCGGCTGTGTTTATCCGATGCCTGGCATTATGTCGAAATACTGGAGCGTTGATCAAGAGCCGTTGTTTGAGGTTGTGCAAGATACTTGTGGGCGCCACGATGCTTACGGGCTGTCGTGTTATCCACGCTACTATGATGACGCAGGTTATCCTGGGCACATAAATTGCTCGGACAATATCAACGCTGAATTGGCGGCGTGGGACATTAAACCTCGCGTTGGTTGGCCGTCGATCAACTACTTTTTCAATACGATGATTGACGATCACCATGCAATGAGCATCGACGATCCTTGGTCGCGGCCCGGTGACTTTGTGTTGCTTCGTGCATTGACTGATCTTGTTGCAGTTTCAACAGCATGTCCTTGTGACATTGACCCGACTAACGCTTGGAACCCCACCGATATACAGGTGCGGGTGTACAAGGAAAATGAAGATTTTAAGCGCTCCATTGGATGGCGTAAGACACCGGAGGCGGACGTGGAACCTACTAAAGAAACTGGATTTCATAAGTGCTTTGCCAAGCACACACGTGAATTTGTAGAGTATAACGGTTATTGGCTAGCCAACCAAATGAGCAACCACGGGGCAATTGCCGAATACTGGGCCGCTCGCGAAAAAGCCGTTGTGATGGATCTAAGCCCACTACGCAAATATGAAGTAACCGGCCCGGATGCCGAAGCGTTGATGCAGCTATGCGTCACCCGCAATATCAAAAAACTCAGCGTTGGCGGCATTGTCTACACGGCCATGTGCTATGAACATGGCGGCATGATTGACGATGGTACAGTATTTAGGTTGGGCGATAACAATTTCCGCTGGATTGGCGGCTGCGACAGTTCAGGTAAATGGATGCGAGATCAGGCGGAAAAGCATGGCCTGAATGCCTGGGTCAAATCCTCAACCGATCAGCATCACAATATCGCGGTTCAGGGTCCGCTTAGCAGGGAGATTCTGGGCGAAGTTTTGTGGACGCCACCTACGCATTCTACTGTTGAGGATCTGGGCTGGTTCCGGTTCACAACTGCCCGAATTGGAGACATACAAGGAACACCGATTGTGCTCAGTCGTACCGGATATTCAGGCGAGCTTGGCTACGAAGTGTTCTGCCATCCCAAAGATGCCGAAGAAGTCTTCAACGCGATCTGGAAAGCGGGCGAGCCCAAAGGTATGGTGCCACTTGGGCTGGCGGCACTGGATATGCTCAGGATCGAGGCTGGCCTGGTCTTTGCGGGATATGAGTTTTCCGACGAGACCGATCCTTTTGAGGCCGGTATCGGTTTCACTGTGCCACTAAAGACGCAAGAAGATAATTTTATTGGTCGTGATGCAATCGAGAAGCGTAAAGCGCACCCACATCGCAAACTGATTGGGCTAGACGTTGAAGGTGGCATTGTTCCACAGCATGGCGATTGCCTACGCATCGGCAAGGCGCAGGTAGGCATTGTGACCTCTGCGATGAAGTCGCCTTATCTAGGTAAGACCATTGCACTGGCCCGTGTTGATATCGCCTATTGTGAACCCGGAACCGATATCGAAATCGGGCAGTTGGATGGCGAGCAGAAGCGCCTGAAAGCCAAGGTGACCACATTCCCACATTTCGACCCAACCAAAGAGCGGGTCAAAGGCAACTACTGATGCTCACATGGCCCGGTGACACAAAACCGGGACATCCGTATTGGTGGGATGGCCCGGAAAAGGCACTGTCACAAGAAACTTGAGTTTGCAGTTTCAGCGGCATAGATTTTGGATATGACGTCGAACAATAAATAGGACCAACGGGATCTATTCTATCTTCTTTGAAGAAGGCCTATCCAACTCGTTTTACCGACACCCGCAACACCCCCAGAACACCCAAACTGGTCGTTCCGCGGGACACCTCGATCGGGGCAGAATCTGGCAAACCCTCGCAAGGGTATCGAAGAAATCAACGACAGGTTTTTCTGAAAGCTACTGGCTGTATGCGCAGTCTTGAGCAACCCAGTCTCGGCTATATTTTCCTGGTTAACAGGTAATTTACAGGGAAAACACGTGATTTTGATATCTATTGGCAGCAAACTATAGCTAATTGACAATGTATATTGGCTTTGTGCGGCCAAAGGTCGAAAAATTATCAGGGAATTTAGTGTTAAAGAACAAGGAAATCAGACGAAGTTTCAGGGAATATGAATGGCACTATGCGGAAAAGCTTCCGTTTCCGATATCTCAGAAAATAGCAACTATGGGCGGAAAGCATGCGTAATTGGGCTGACCCTACACTTTGGTCGAGCTCCCAGTAAGCTCACAGAATAACTGTGAACAAGGGAGACTTAGAATGGAATACTATGTTGGACTAGATGTGTCGTTGCGATCATGTGCGCTTTGCATTGTC
>JAJFHY010000234.1 GCA_021775375.1 Amylibacter sp.
GTTCTTCCCAATAGCGTTCTTCGATTAGTTCTACTTCAATGCCTTTTTCAGCCAGAACAAGTCGAACCTTGCGGGAAAACGGTGATAGCGGGTAATGGTATAAACGATACATATGCGATTATGATTTCTGTTGGTGCCTGATTTTCTTTTGCAACGAAGCGCTCGGAAATTCAACCTCTACTGAAAGCATTTTGCGCGTCCATCCGCTTCAATTGTCTCTTCGCCCGATAAAATACGTGCGGTGCGCTTTCTTACAAGGTTGGATGGGCGGCTGGCAGAGCGATTTTTCGGGTTCGGTAAAATAGCCGCCAAACGCGCGGCTTGCAAACGTGTTATCTTATCCGGTTCCACACCGAAATAATGCCGACCCGCAGCCGCCATACCAAACACACCTTCATCAAATTCAGCTACATTCAAATAGACCTCGACAATACGTTCCTTTGGCCAAAGTAATTCAACCAATACAGTAAACCCAACTTCAAGACCTTTGCGAACCCATGAGCGCCCCTGCCATAAGAACACATTCTTCGATACCTGTTGGCTTAGTGTTGATGCGCCACGTAATCGGCCTTTTCCGTTAAGGGCTGATTTGATTGAAGCAAAATCAAACCCTGAATGCAGACAAAAATTCGCATCTTCTGCAGCAACAACACTGCGTGGAACATAATCGGGAAAGTCTTCAATCCGCGTCCAATCGCGTTTCACTTCACCCAAGCGATACCATTCAGAGCCGATGTAAATATTGATAGGTGGGTTCACCACCCGAAAAAGCAATACCAACAAGGCCGACACAGCCACAGCAACAAGCAAACCTTTCAGCAAAATTCGAAATACACGACGCCACAAACGCCGCACGAGATTTGCAATCCATGACATAGGTCGCAATGGAGGCGGCTTTGTATCTTTTTCCTGAGAGCTTGCTTTACGCGCCATATTTACCTGTTTTTAAATCAACATAGAGCTGAAACGGTACGGATTAACAAATTTGAAGGCCCATGCAATATTTCATTACGCGGGCCAATAAATTAGGCAGACTTCTGATCGCTTTCCAATGACAGTGGATATTCAAGGCGACTTAGCATTTCCTTTGGACATATTTGAACAAAATGTGCTAATTCCGCATCCCAACGATGTAAAATCTCTTTTGTTTTTGGACTGCCAGTTTCAACCAAATGCTGTTCTAAAAGCTGCTTAAGCTGGTCTTCCCAATGCGCAACCGTCACAGGCCCCGTTACAATGGATTCAGGATTTACATATTTGCCGAAAAGTCCTTTGGGGTCATAAACATAGGCCATGCCGCCTGTCATGCCAGCACCGAAATTTGAACCGACACGGCCAAGAATAACCGTGACGCCACCCGTCATGTATTCACAGCCATTGCTTCCGCATCCTTCAACCACAACCTCTGCGCCTGAGTTGCGCACGCAAAACCGCTCGCCGGCGCTACCATTGGCGAATAATTTACCGCCTGTGGCACCGTATAAAACAGTATTTCCGATGATTGTGTTTTCCGATGCAATCAGTGGGCTGCCTTTGGGTGGGCGCACAACAATCAAGCCGCCCGACAGACCTTTGCCAACGTAATCATTTGCATCACCCGATACTTCCAATTTCAAACCGGGGGGCGCAAAAGCACCCAATGATTGTCCGGCAGAGCCTGTTAATTTGATCGTCAGGTGATCAGGCTGCAATTCATTGTGCATACCAAACCGCTGGACAATATGGCTGGAAATCCGTGTGCCGATTGTCCGGTGTGTGTTTTGCACCGCATATGACAATTGCATTTTTTCACCATCTTTAAAGAACGGTTCCGCGTCCTTCAAAATTTCTGCGTCCAGCGTGTCAGGGACTTCCTGACGTGCTTTGTTGCGATCATAAATAATCTGGTCAGCATCATCGACGCTGATCAAAAGAGGATTTAGATCAAGATCATCAAGATGGGACGACCCGCGACTAACCTGCGCCAGCATATCTGCACGCCCAATAATCTCGTCCAATGAGCGCGCGCCCAATGACGCCAAAATTTCGCGCACTTCCTGTGCGTAAAAGGTGATCAGATTAACAACCTTATCCGCCGTTCCGGTGAATTTCTTACGCAAAGCTTCGTCCTGCACACAAACACCGACCGGACATGTGTTTGATTGGCACTGGCGCACCATAATGCACCCCATGGCAATCAGGGCAGCGGTGCCGATGCCGTATTCTTCGGCCCCCAGCATTGCAGCCATGACAATATCCCGCCCCGTGCGCAAACCACCATCTGTGCGCAATGTCACACGGCCGCGTAAATTGTTCATCGCCAACACTTGATGTGCTTCTGACAGGCCCATTTCCCACGGCAGCCCCGCGTATTTAATCGAGGTCGCGGGCGATGCTCCCGTACCACCATTATGACCGGAAATAAGGATCACATCCGCATGCGCTTTTGCCACACCGGCCGCTATCGTCCCGACACCTGAAGAGGCTACCAGCTTCACGGTAACTTTCGCACGCGGATTGATCTGTTTCAGATCGTAAATCAACTGCGCCAAATCTTCGATTGAATAAATATCGTGATGCGGTGGCGGGCTGATCAGCGTGACCCCGGGCGTTGAATGACGCAGGCGCGCAATCAGCTCGGTCACTTTCATACCGGGCAGCTGTCCGCCCTCACCGGGTTTTGCACCCTGTGCGACCTTGATCTCCAACTCTTCGCACTGGTTCAGATATTCAGCCGTCACACCGAACCGCCCCGAGGCCACCTGTTTGATCTTGGCAGACGGATTATCGCCATTCGGTTCCGGTACAAAATGCGCCGGATCTTCGCCGCCTTCACCACTATCTGATTTTGCACCAATACGGTTCATCGCAACATTCAGTGTTTTGTGTGCTTCCGGACTTAGCGCGCCCAATGACATGCCCGGCGTCACAAACCGCTTGCGTATCGCAGTAATCGACTCGACCTCTTCCAGCGGGATGGGTTGTGCCACAGGCTTGAAATCCATCAAGTCGCGCAAAGCAATCGGCGGGTTTAATTGCATTTTTGCACTATACTGCTTCCATAATTCATACGATGCACGATCACAGGCTGACTGCATAATATGCATATTCTGCGCTTGCCATGCGTGGGTTTCCCCACTGCGGCGCGCTTTGTAAAACCCGCCAATCGGCAAAATATCCTGTCCGGATTTCCAGCCGCGTGTATGGATTTTATTAACGCTGCGTTGAATGCCGTGCAATCCAATACCCGATATACGACTAAGCATTCCGGGGAAAAACTCGGCCACCATCGCGCGGCTTAAACCCACCGCTTCAAAGTTCAGTCCACCACGATAAGAACCAATAACAGATATTCCCATCTTGGCCATTATTTTCAACAGGCCTTGATTGATAGCCTCTTTATAACGCGCGATAGCCACGTCCAGAGTTTGATCCAACAATCCGCGCTCAATACGGTCTGCCAGACTGTCTTGCGCCAAATACGGGTTCACGGTGGTTGCACCTGCACCGATAAGCACGGCGAAATAATGCGGATCAATACATTCAGCAGACCGCACATTTATCGAGCAAAATGTTCGAAGACCAATCTTTATCAACCAAGAATGTATCGCAGAAGTAGCCAAAATCATCGGCACTGGAACCCGATTATCATTTTGCCCTTCATCGGTCAGGATCAAATGTCCATAACCGGAACGTACAGCGTCTTCCGCTTCGGCGCGAATACGGTTCAATGCTTCGCGTAATGCACCATCGCTCGCGCCATCAAATGTGCAATCAATCGTTGTGACAGAATCGCCAAACTGTCCGACAATATGATCGAATTGCGCGTTTGACAGAAACGGGCTTTCCAGCGACAGAATTTCGGTTTGTTCATTGCTTTCATCCAGCACATTGCGCAGGTTACCAAAGCGCGTGCGCAAGCTCATGACCCGGCTTTCACGCAGGCTGTCTATCGGCGGGTTTGTCACCTGAGAAAAGTTCTGTCGAAAGAAATGTGACAACGGGCGATACTGATCAGACAAAACCGCTGAAGGCGTATCATCCCCCATAGAGGCCAAAACCTCTTTTGCATCTTCAGCCATTGGATGCAGGATCATTTCCAGCTCTTCAATCGAATAACCTGCAGCGATTTGGCGTGTGCGTAATTCTGCACCTGTGTAATTTGCGGCCTCACTTATATCGTTATGCTCTTTGTCCAGATAAACAATGCTATCAACCCACTTGCTGAACGGGCGACTGGCAGCAAGTTCATCTTTTAGTTTCTCATCATGCAGCAGGCGTCCTTTTTCCATATCAACCGCGATCATTTGCCCCGGGCCCAGCGCACCCTTTTCAAGCACGGTCATCTCATCGGTCGGCACCATGCCTGTTTCGGATCCCGCGATCAGCAATCCGTCACCTGTCACCACGTAACGCATCGGACGCAAGCCGCTACGATCAAGCCCTGCACATACCCAGCGACCATCGGTCATCACCAGTGCCGCGGGGCCATCCCAGGGCTCCATCACAGCATTACAATAGCTGTACATGTCTTTCCATTCAGCCTTCATATCCGCCGAATTACCGCTTTCAGGCACAAGCATGGTTTTGGCCATTGGCGCATTACGACCAGCACGCACCATTACTTCATACACGGAATCCAGTGCCGCAGAATCAGAAGAGCCCGCCGCAATAATCGGTTTGATATCATCGGCATTATCGCCAAAATTCTTGGACGCCATACGGATTTCATGGCTTTTCATCCAATTCACGTTTCCCTTTAATGTATTTATCTCACCATTGTGAGCCAACATGCGGAACGGCTGGGCAAGCCACCATTGCGGGAATGTATTTGTAGAATAACGTTGATGATAGATCGCAAAGGCCGACGTGAACCGCTCGTCCTGCAAATCAGGATAAAACACCGCAACCTGTTCGGCCAGCATCATACCTTTGTAAATGATCGACCGGCATGACAGCGAGCAAATATAGAAATCCTTGACTTGTGCGGCATTCACGGCTTTTTCAATTCTCCGGCGAATAATATATAGCTCGCGCTCAAAAGTAATCTCATCCACACCTTTTGAATTCGAGATCAGAATTTGCTCGATCTCGGGTCGTGTCGCATTGGCTTTTTCACCCAGACAAGACACATCCACTGGCACATGGCGCCAGCCGTAAATGTAATAACCCTTCCGCAGGACTTCGGTTTCCACAATAGTTCGGCAAATTTCCTGTGCACCAAAATCGGTACGCGGCAAGAAAACCTGTCCCACAGCAGCCAGTTCATCAACACGCGGCTTATGGCCGGTACGCTCAATTTGATCATAGAAAAACGGCACGGGAATTTGCACATGAATACCGGCACCGTCACCGGTTTTGCCATCCGCGTCCACTGCCCCGCGATGCCAGACAGCGCGCAAGGCTTTGATGCCATTTTCAACAACCTTGCGCGACGCTTTGCCGTCAATGGAAACCACCATGCCGACACCACAGGATGAATGCTCATCCGCTTCCGAATACATCCCGTTCGCCGCCATATAGGCGCGTTTGGCTTCCTGTTCGGCTTTCCAGTTTGCTGTGATGTTTTCAGATTTTGTCATTGGTTGGCTCCCATCCGGATCGCTGGCATTAAGGATTTATTTTTATATTGGTTAATATGCGTCAATGGTGCTGACCCGTTAACCTTTATGGGCATTAAAGCGGCGGTTAAAAATACCGATGCAATACCGACGTAATACCGACGTATTACAGACTGTGCTTTTTGGCTGAATGTGAAAAGAATAATGGTCATTCCGCAGCCAGTGCTGACTTGGCATTAAGGTAGCCTATGATGCTATCGGCCGCATCGCGCCCATCGCGAATGGCCCATACAACCAAGCTTGCGCCCCGCACAATATCACCAGCGGCAAAGACCCCGTCCAGTGATGTTTCTTTGGTGGTGAAATCAGCTTTTACTGTTCCCCAGCGGGTTACTTCCAACTCAGGCGTATCCCATAGTGCAGGCAGATCTTCGGGGCTGAAACCCAGCGCTTTGATCACCAGATCAGCATCTTCGGTATAGTCAGCCCCAACAATTTCTTCCGGGCTTTGACGACCCGACGGGTCCGGTGCGCCAAGGCGCATTTTGGATACGATTACGCCCGTCACATTATCATTGCCGGTAAAGCCTTTAGGGGCAGCCAGCCAAACGAATTCCACACCTTCTTCTTCGGCATTGGCGGTTTCACGCACAGAACCCGGCATATTTTTTCTATCCCTGCGATACAGGCACTTCACTGATTTTGCGCCTTGACGCATTGCCGTGCGCACACAGTCCATTGCTGTATCACCGCCACCGATAACAACAACGTTTTTACCTTTTGTGTATAACTCGCCACTTTCAATTTCTGGTACAGTATCGCCAAAATTCAGTCGGTTAGACGCCGTCAAATAATCAATTGCTTTCACAATACCATTGTTCCCGGCCCCAGGCCCACTTAGCTCACGCGACTTGTAAACACCGGTGCCGATCAAAATAGCATCATGTTTGGCGCGTAAATCCGCAAAGCTAATATCTACGCCGATTTCTGTGTTTAACTCAAAGGTAACACCACCTTCTTCCAGCAGTTCATTGCGACGCATCACGACATCTTTTTCCAGCTTAAAACCGGGAATACCGTAAGTCAGCAATCCGCCAGCGCGGTCATTACGGTCGTAGACTGTGACCTGCACACCTTGGCGGCGCAGCATATCGGCCGCAGCCAATCCAGCGGGACCTGCCCCGATGATCCCAACAGTTTCGACGCGCTCACTTACTGGCGCTACAGGCTTTACCCACCCGTTATCCCAAGCACTATCTGTGATGTATTTCTCAATAGCCCCGATAGTCACAGTGCCATGGCCTGCCTGCTCAATAACGCAATTACCTTCGCACAATCGGTCTTGCGGACATATCCGTCCACAGATTTCAGGAAATGTATTTGTTGCCTGACTTAGCTCATATGCCTCTTGCAAACGCCCTTCGGCAGTCAGCCGCAACCAATCGGGAATGTTATTATGTAGCGGGCAGTGTGTCTGACAATAAGGCACCCCGCATTGTGAACAACGCGATGCCTGTTCGGCTGCTTTTGAAGCTGCATACTCCTGATAAATTTCGTCATAATCATGTGTACGTAGATTAGGAACGCGCTTATCGGGCATATCGCGATTCACATCCACAAACTTCAACATTTTATTCTCAGCCATAGCGCGCCCTTCAAATTTTCAGATGAAACAGTCAAGCCCACTAACTATAATAGATTTTAATTATAATAAAGTCAGTATTACTTACCTAATAT
>JAJFHY010000235.1 GCA_021775375.1 Amylibacter sp.
GGATGCGGCCGGCGGATTTATTTTTGACGGCTTTCCGCGCACTTTGGCCCAAGCGGATGCGTTGAGCGATTTGCTGGAAAAGGTTGGCAAGAAACTGGATACGGTTGTGGAAATGCGCGTGGACGACAGCGCATTGGTCAAACGTATCACTGGCCGGTATACTTGCGGTGATTGTGGTGCTGGCTACCACGAAGAATTCAAGAAACCCGCCAAAGACGGTGTTTGTGATGAATGCGGTGGTACGAAATTCAAAAAGCGTGCTGACGATAACGAAGAGTCGCTGAAAACCCGTTTGATGGCTTATTATAAAGAAACATCCCCGCTGATTGGTTATTATTACGCCAAAGGTAAGTTGCAAACTGTTGACGGATTGGCATCTATTGACGACGTGGCGGGTAATATTGCCATAGCGCTAAAAGGTACTGAATAAACATAACGGTTGAGCTTCTAAAATATGAACCATGATGTCCCTAATACTCCAATTACTGGTCCTGCATCATGGCTTGGGCCCGATATGGCTAACGCACCTGAAAAATGGCTGCGCAACCTAACCCCGGATGAAATCACAGATCTTGAGTCCGCGGCCAGTCATTTTCTGGCTTTAGATCGCGATATTGGCGAGATATCCAAAGATGATTTTCCTCTTAAAAAATTTGACAGTTATATAAATGCGTTGCGCGAGAAACTTCTGCACGGTGTCGGCGTAGAGGTATTGCGCGGTCTGCCAACCGATACATATACCCAAGAATTTATGGCCACAGTGTTTTGTGGAATTGGTGCACATCTTGGATCAGCACGGTCTCAAAATGCACAGGGCCATATTTTGGGGCATGTCCGCGATATAGGTGCTGATGCGAATGACCCCAATTCCCGTATCTATCAAACCTCGGCACGTCAGACCTTCCATACGGATTCAGCGGATGTTGTAGGGTTGCTTTGCATTCGCGGCGCACAAGAAGGCGGTAAATCACTTTTGGTGAGTGCCATGTCTATCTACAATAAGATGCTGAATGAGCGGCCGGATTTGCTGCCATTGTTGTTTGACCCGATTGCAACAGACCGTCGTGGCGAAATACCGGAAGGCGCAAAACCCTTTATGGAAATTCCGGTTCTGAATTGGCATGAAGGCAAGCTAACGGTATTTTATCAACGTCAGTATATTGATAGTGCGCAACGGTTCCCGGATGCGATGCGCCTGACTGATAAACATGTTGAAGCTCTGGATTTGTTTGATGCTTACGCAAATGATCCGGAACTGAATTTTGCAATGCAATTACAGCCCGGTGATATGCAGTTTGTATATAACCATTCACAATTGCATGACCGCACCGGCTTTTTGGATTGGCCGGATCCAAAAATGCGCCGCCATCTGTTTCGACTCTGGATTTCTGTGGCAGGAGACAGACCTTTACCTGATTGTTTCAAAGAACGTTATGGATCAATAGAAATTGGAAATCGCGGCGGTATCATTACAAAAGAAACAAAGTTAGTGGCCCCTTTAGATTGAAAATTGCGTATACGCGATAAATTCATAGATTATTGGTGTGGTTTCTTGACGCCAAACAGTTTTTCCCATAAGGGACGGGCTTCTAGGCCAAAATCTTAGGATTTTCCTGAAAACTGCCGATTCGGCAAAGTCTCAGGATGGTTTAGATGAAGCTAGCCCAGTGTAAATTGCTGGGCTTCGTTGTGAAAACAGGTTCTGGAAACACGGAACCGCAACCGAAGGAAAATATAACGTGGCACGTATTGCTGGCGTAAACATCCCGACACATAAGCGGGTTAAAATCGCACTTACATATATTCATGGCATCGGCGACACTTCTGCAGTCCAAATCTGCGAAGCAGTTGGTATTGACGAAGCCCGTCGTGTAAACGAATTATCAGACGCTGAAGTTCTGAAAGTTCGTGAATACATTGACGCAAACCTAGACGTAGAAGGTGATCTGCGCCGTGAGGTTTCCATGAACATCAAACGTATGATGGACATGGGTTCTTACCGTGGTCTACGTCACCGTCGTGGTCTACCGGTCCGCGGCCAACGCACACACACCAACGCACGCACGCGCAAAGGCCCAGCCCGCGCGATTGCCGGCAAGAAGAAGTAGGGGACTGAACAATGGCACGTGAAAAAGTACGTACAAAAAGAAAAGTCCGCAAGAATATCAGCACGGGTGTGGCGCATATCAATTCGTCGTTCAACAACACCAAGATCCTGATTGCCGATGCACAAGGCAATGCAATCGCATGGTCTTCCGCTGGAACGATGGGCTTCAAGGGCTCTCGTAAATCTACACCTTATGCCGCCCAAATGGCAGCAGAAGATGCAGGTAAAAAAGCTCAGGAACATGGCATGAAAACTTTGGAAGTTGAAGTTCAAGGCCCGGGTTCAGGTCGCGAAAGTGCGCTACGCGCATTGGCTGCAATTGGCTTGAACGTCACAGCTATTCGTGACGTAACGCCAATCGCGCACAATGGCTGTCGCCCACCTAAGCGCCGTCGCGTCTAAATTATTCGGGTTGGCTGCAAGGCCAACCCAACACTCATTTTAACCTCGAGCGTTTGCAATCTCGGATCCTGACTGCAAACAAGAATGGAGGCCCCTATGATCCATAAAAATTGGCAGGAACTTATTCGTCCTGTACAGCTAGACATCAAGCCAGGCGCAGATCCTTTACGCACTGCAACTGTGGTTGCAGAGCCGTTGGAACGCGGCTACGGCCTGACTTTGGGTAACGCATTGCGTCGTGTGCTTTTGTCCTCCCTGCAGGGAGCGGCAATTACATCTGTACAGATTGATAATGTTCTACACGAATTTTCTTCTGTGGCCGGTGTGCGCGAAGACGTGACCGATATCGTTTTGAATTTGAAAGGTGTTGCGGTTTCAATGGAAGTTGAAGGCCAAAAACGCGTTTCCATCTCGGCCAAAGGCCCTGGTGTTATCACTGCAGGCGACATTACCGAAACAGCCGGTATTGAAATTTTGAACCGTGATCACGTTATCTGTCACCTTGATGAAGGCGCAAGCCTGTTCATGGAAATGACCGTGGAAACCGGCAAAGGTTACGTGTCAGCAGACAAAAACCGCCCTGATGATGCACCAATCGGCTTGATCCCGATCGATGCTTTGTTTTCACCTGTGACACGTGTGTCTTATGATGTGCAGCCAACACGTGAAGGTCAGGTTCTTGATTATGACAAGCTGACAATGAAAATCGAAACTGACGGTTCTATTACACCTGATGATGCCGTGGCATATTCTGCGCGTATTTTACAAGATCAGTTGTCCGTGTTCGTAAACTTTGACGAGCCTGAATCAGCCTCACGTCAGGAAGAAGAAGACGAGTTGGAATTCAACCCGCTTCTACTGAAAAAGGTCGACGAGCTGGAATTGTCAGTACGCTCTGCAAACTGTCTGAAAAACGACAATATCGTTTACATCGGCGATTTGATCCAAAAAACAGAAGCAGAAATGCTGCGCACACCAAACTTTGGCCGCAAATCTTTGAACGAGATCAAAGAAGTGCTGACTGGTATGGGGCTGCATCTGGGTATGGATATTATCGATTGGCCACCAGACAATATAGAAGAGCTGGCTAAGAAATACGAAGACCAGTTTTAAGAATTGGGGTGGGCTATGGCCCACCCTACCAAATGCTCACGTAGGTGGGGACTATTCGGGCAATAATGCCCCAAGGAGTGCATGGCCCAACGCAGGTCAGCCAGACAAAGTATAAAAGTTAAAGAAGGATTGAAATTATGCGTCACGCACGTGGTTACCGCCGCCTGAACCGAACACATGAGCACCGGAAAGCTCTGTTCGCTAACATGGCTGGCTCGCTTATTGAACATGAGCAAATCAAAACAACATTGCCGAAAGCCAAGGAACTTCGCCCGATTATTGAAAAAATGATCACATTGGCGAAACGCGGCGATCTGCACGCACGCCGTCAGGCAGCTTCAAAACTGAAACAGGACGCATATGTTGCGAAACTGTTCGAAGTTTTGGGCCCACGCTACAAAGACCGTCAAGGCGGTTATGTGCGTGTTTTAAAGGCTGGATTTCGTTATGGCGACATGGCGCCGATGGCAATCATCGAGTTTGTTGACCGTGATGTCGATGCCAAAGGCAAGGGCGATAAAGCCCGTATTGCAGTCGAAGATGCGGCTGACGAGGCAAACTAAACAGCTTTTTACGTAGTTGTAAAAATGCCATAAAGTATTTTTAAACGGAGGTCTTCTGGCATGAAGAGCCTCCGTTTTTCTGATTGTGGTATAGTTAACAATAAGTTGACATAGGCAAAACACAATTTCAGGTTGACTGTATAGATGTAAAAACGTCTAACGAGATATGAGCATAAAAAAGAACATCGATAAAGAAATTCAAATACTTGGGGGCATTTCCCCCTTGGGTTTCGGTATGGGCTTACATATCAGGTTCGCATCACCATTGATTTCTCTATATACATGGCCTCAGGCGTGGCAGGATCATTATACCAACAATGTTTATGGTTTGCGCGACCCGATGGTTGCATGGGCCTTTGCAAAGCAAGGTGTATGTCGGTGGAATGAGTGCCCGATCCCTGATCCATTCAGTATAATCAAACAAGCGGCCGAATTTGGGTTGCGCTATGGTGCAACGGTTTCATATGGCCGTATCTCATCACGTACAATTGTCGGAATAGCACGTGATGACCGTGAATTTTCTTTGGATGAATTGCTTCAAGCCCAAGAAGTAGTGTCACTCTTACATAACAAAGCCGAGTTACCAGAGAGCCTGACCGCAGCGCAACGCGAGGCATTGAAACTTGTGTCATCAGGATATCGCTATGCGGAAGCAGCAGCGTCTATAGGCATTTCCGAAAGTGCCTTTAAATTGAGGTTATCATCTGCGCGAACGCGCTTGTTGGCAAAAACAACCGCAGAAGCGGTGCAAAGGGCGAAAGATTATAAATTACTGTAGTAGGTTGAGCGGATGAATGTCCGTTTAAATAGTACCAAAAAAGATCGAGCGAATAATAAAAGGTGCAAAGGAAATGCAAGCTACAACCCTATCATTTACCAATATTCATGAAAACGGTAAGCTGTTTACGGATTTGTTACGGGCACGACGTGAAAGCTTTATTGTAGAGCGACGCTGGAATTTGTCCGAATCCGATGGCATGGAGTTCGATCAGTATGACACGCCTCAAAGCAGGTGGATTGCCATTCATGAAGGCGGACAGGTTTTGGGCGGGTTCAGATTAACGCCGACCACAGCGCGTTGTGGGATGTATTCCTATATGATCAAAGATGCGCAACGTGGATTGTTGGAAGGCATTCCAAGCAACCTGCTTTATGAACAGGCGCCTGAAGAACAACATATTTTTGAATTCTCCCGCTTTTTCAAGTCAAAGCACCTGACTTCAAGTGCGCGTGCCGCTGTTCAGATGCGGTTGCTGAAAGCTTTGCTCGAGACGCGTGAAACTTTGGGCGTCCGGTCTGCAATCGGTATTGGCTCACCCAACTGGGAACGCTGGATGAAGCGTATTGGTTTGCATATTGAAAATGTTGGACCTGTTATACAAATTGACGGCACTGAAAACCGATGTCAGATCACACATTTACCCGGTGCATATCAGTAGTAAAATAACGGTAACCCCGATTGCAAGCAGGCGTTCGCTGTGAAATAGTTCAGCGATGGCTGATTTATTTGACACAATTGACGCAAAACACCCGGAAGCGGAAAAAATAACACCGCTGGCGGATCGTAT
The DNA here is from genome assembly GCA_021775375.1 of Amylibacter sp. GTDB lineage: Bacteria > Pseudomonadota > Alphaproteobacteria > Rhodobacterales > Rhodobacteraceae > Amylibacter. The sequence goes on from JAJFHY010000235.1 coordinate 5,754, forward strand.
TCGCCCTAAAAACCTCGATCAGGTTATCGGTCAGAAACATCTTATTGGTGATAAGGGTGCGTTAAAGCTGATGCTGCAGTCAAATGCACTGGCCTCTATTATATTCTGGGGCCCACCCGGGGTAGGTAAAACCACCTTGGCCCGTTTATTGGCCGATTCCACAGAAATGAAATTCGTACAGATAAGTGCGATCTTTTCCGGTATCGCAGATTTAAAGAAAGTGTTCGAGGCCGCCCGCTTGCGCCGCTCAAACGGCAAACAGACTTTGCTGTTTGTTGATGAGATCCACAGATTCAATAAATCGCAACAGGATAGTTTTTTACCGTTTATGGAAGACGGTACAATTATTCTGGTCGGTGCAACGACTGAAAACCCTTCGTTCGAGTTAAACTCGGCCCTGTTGTCACGTTCACAAGTATTGGTTCTAGAGCGACTGGAACTAAAAGATCTGGAACTGATGGCACAGCGTGCCGAGGCGGAGTTGAAACAAAAACTTCCCTTAAAGGCAGAGGCGCGCGAGGCTTTACTGGAAATGGCTGATGGGGACGGGCGCAGTCTGTTGAACCTCATAGAGCAATGTTTCAGCTGGAATGTGACTGAACCTATCGATGTTGACGGCCTGTCAGAGCGTTTACAACGACGAGCCGCGCTATACGATAAATCGGGTGACGGGCATTTCAATCTGATCTCGGCGTTGCATAAATCCGTGCGCGGCAGTGATCCCGATGCTGCCCTCTACTGGTTTACCCGTATGCTTGATGGTGGTGAAGATCCGCGCTATCTGGCACGGCGTATTACGCGTATGGCAGTAGAAGATATCGGCTTGGCAGATCCAAACGCACAAGCGGTGTGTTTGCAGTCATGGCAGACATTTGAACGGCTGGGCAGCCCGGAAGGTGAATTGGCATTAGCACAGGCAGTTATTTATCTGGCTTTAGCGCCGAAATCCAACGCTGCTTATACCGCCTATAAAGCGGCCTATGCGCAGGCCAAATCCACAGGTTCGAAACCACCGCCCAAGCATATTTTGAATGCGCCAAAAAACATGATGAAAGATCAGGGGTTTGGTGCGGGTTATGCGTATGACCACGATCAAGAGGATGGATTTTCGGGCCAAAATTATTTCCCTGATGATATGCATCGCGGCGTTTATTATTTCCCGGTCGAGCGCGGACAGGAACGTGAATTCAAGAAACGTTTGGATTATTTCGCCAAATTGCGTGCTAAAAAAAACGCGGATAGAAAATAAACGTGACTTGGCTCTCGTAACCCGTGGTTAAGCGGATTAAAGCTGCAAGAAATATTAGGAATTTGACGGATGTTTAACACAATTGGACTTGTAGCACTTGGCGGCGCGATCGGAGCATTGCTGCGTTTTGGTGTGGCATCAGCGATTTTTCGTATCATTGGACCGGGATTTCCATTGGGTACGTTGACCGTAAACGTTACGGGGTCTTTCCTGATGGGGATAGCTGCAATTGCATTACTTGAGCGAGGGCATGGCGCAACATTGGTGCCTTTCGTTATGATAGGCATCTTGGGCGGCTTCACAACATTTTCAGCATTTTCACTGGATGCAATTGCGTTGTTTGAAAAAGGTAAATTGGCTATGGCTGCTGTTTATGTATTCGGATCCGTGGGGCTGTCTATCATGGCGTTGTTTCTGGGCTTAATCATAGCGCGGAGTATTTGGACATGAGCAAAGTTCAGTTGATAGAGGTAGATAGTGATGGTGATGGTCAGCGGCTTGATCGCTGGTTGCGCAAACAATTCCCGCAAGTCAGTCAGGTGCGTATTGAGAAAATGTGCCGTAAAGGTGAACTTCGGGTCAATGGCGGACGTGTAAAAGCATCAACCCGCGTGGAAGAGGGGCAAACTGTGCGCGTGCCCCCTATTCCTGATGAAGTTTATGAAGATTACGACAAACAGGACTATCGGGTAACGGATGCCGATGCGGCGATGATCCAAGCATGCGTGATTTACAAGGATGACGACATCATTGTTTTGAACAAACCGGCCGGTTTGGCCGTGCAGGGCGGGACAAAAACAAATGTGCATGTGGATGGTTTGTCCGAAGCGTTGAAGTTTGGTTTGGAAAGCAAACCAAAGCTGGTACATCGCCTTGATCGCGATACATCCGGAGTTTTATTATTGGCGCGAAATGGCAAAGCCGCACAAGGTTTGGCGAAAGCTTTTCAATCACGCGATACGCGCAAAATTTACTGGGCTGCCGTTGCAGGCGTTGCGCGCCCCAAGTTGGGAACGGTTCGTTTTGGTCTTGTCAAAGCAGGCGGCGGTGGGGCTGAAAAGATGTATTGTGTCCACCCGAAAGACATTGATGGCACCAAAGGCGCGAAACGTGCGACCACGGACTATGCAACAATAAATGAACTCGGTCGCCGTGTAAGCTGGATGGCACTGGTGCCGATCACCGGACGAACACACCAGTTGCGTGCACATATGGCCGAGATCGGCAATCCGATTATAGGTGACGGTAAATACGGCGGGAACAGCCAGTCGAATGAAGGTGATGGTTGGGGGGCACAACTGGGCGGCGAAATCAGTCGCAAGTTGCACCTGCATGCGCGCTCTATTTCGTTTGATCATCCGATAACAGGTAAATGGATGAGTTTTACAGCTGAAATGCCAGATCATATGAAGCGCACTTGGGATTTTCTGGGCTGGGATGCGGCGGATGCTTCTGTCGACCCTTTTGTCGAGGATTAAGTACAATGTCCGAATGGGAACAGAAGGTATTCTGGTCGAATGTGGAACTCGGTCAAGGCGAGACCGGGTATAAAGTTATGCTGGACGGGCGCGATTTAAAGACGCCGGCAAAATCAACATTGCAGGTTCCGACAAAAGCGATGGCAGAAGAGATTGCCGCGGAATGGCGTTCGCTGAAAGATAAGGTCGACCCCGGGAAGCTACCGCTGACAAAGCTTGCAAATGCGGCAATTGACAAAGTCGCCGTCCAATCAGAGCCAATTATCGGTATGCTGGCAGAATATGCGACAACCGATCTTTTGTGTTACCGC
>JAJFHY010000236.1 GCA_021775375.1 Amylibacter sp.
GCCATTAACCTAAATCTCAAGGAGACCCCGATGTCGATAACACCAGAGCTGAAAGCACAGCTTATCAAAGATTATGCAACCAAAGAAGGTGACACTGGTTCACCGGAAGTTCAAGTTGCTATCCTGACGTCCCGTATCAAAACGCTGACAGAGCACTTTAAAACCAACAAAAAAGACAACCACTCACGTCGTGGTCTTTTGAAAATGGTGGCCCTGCGTCGGAAACTGCTGGACTATACAAAAGGCAAAGATGAGGCCCGTTATCAGGACCTGATCAAACGTCTCGGCATCCGCCGCTAAGTCGGACTGCTTGCAAGAATTTAAGCCCGTTCCGTTTGGAGCGGGTTTTTTCGTTTGGTAGTGGTGTCCCAGTTGGGACATGGGGTTAGAGGGTTGTTTTTGCTAATTAATTTAGTTATTATGTTTGCCCTTTCACATTCCAATTGCACCGGGGCTTAAAGTGGTCAGCTGAATGGCAGCTCCGTACCAAATGTTGCAATTTGAAACGGAATAATGCAGATGTTATTCCATGCAGTTTGAAAGACTATTTTCATGCCATCAACCGAACTTTTAATCGCTTTCTTTCTGGCAACTGGCATCTTTGCCTATATGCCCGGGCCCTCAACGCTCTATGCGGCCGCGCAGACAATCGCTCGGGGACAGCGTGCAGGATGGTTTGCGGCCCTTGGCATTCACATCGGCGGGTATGTTCATGTCTTGGCCGCAGCCCTTGGCCTGGCGATCATGTTCAAAGCGATCCCGGTTCTTTATATGGCGCTCAAACTTGGCGGTGCGGCATATCTGATTTGGCTGGGCTTCAAGATGATTACGTCTAAAGCGTCTTTCGGAACAACCGACCTGAAGATAGACGCAAAAAGCCCGCGAAAAGCCTTCTGGGAGAGCGCCACTGTCGAGGTTCTTAACCCCAAGACTGCGATTTTCTATCTTGCGTTCTTACCACAATTCACAGATCCCAATGCCGGATTAGCGATTTGGATGCAGCTGCTCATTCTCGGTACAATTGTGAACGTCATGTTTTCGAGTGCAGATGTATTGTGTGTGGTTCTGGCTGACAAAGTGACCGCATATTTCAGGAACTCCAGCTCTGCAAACCGTGTTGCGCAGCGGTTGGGTGGTAGCATTCTAATAGCACTCGGCCTCAATGTAGCTCTCAATCGCCAATGACAGCTTTGCCCGCATAATGCAGCGTAGCTCTGTTATAATTTTGGCTTTGGATGAAAACGATTGACGGGTATTTGGTGCAGGTATGCTTGCACTAAGTTATACAGACCCAATCGTTTAGAAGCGCTTTTGGGCCCTGTTCTTCGGGAAATGAACAATAATCTTCCACTGATGTTCTAGAAGTCGATTGTCGCGAACTCTTGGGGTGTTCTACCTTAGCAACCGCGCTAAGGACATCTTCGATAAAGGTGACATCTTCTGTAACACTCAATTGTTCTGGCCGATCTTGGGGTTGATGTCCCCTACTTTCTGTTTTTTGGATACTCTCCATCATTTTACTCCAACTACTAACTACTCGTGTACCACTCACTCATTATTTAACACTTACGACTTATTACAAGCCGGCAAACAGCTGCCGGCCCATGTTAATCTAACGAACAATTACGGCCAATATACGGTGTGATAATGGAGCAAAAGAGGTTTTATGTTGCCGAAACCGGCCCTGATTGCAATCTTAGATAATCGCGCATGGTCGACATAACCGCCTAGGTATCAGGCCGCACTTAAAAGCTGCTGAGGTACTTTCGCCAAATGCCCATCGTCATTACCGCATGTAAAAACACCATCAACAATGAATGTTTGATCTAAATCAAGGAACACTGCCTCAGTAAGTGAGACAATTGTGCACTAAAGCAGACAATATAAAAATGTTCTCAAAACAGAGGAGAGAGCAGATGCTGGCACGTATTATAATGGCGATCATGGTCACAGTCGGTACGGTTTCGGCGCAGGAACCGAATTCCAAGGCAGGGCAGGAGCTTTATATGAGCTATTGTGTGCAATGCCACGGCATCGATGCAAATGGCGACGGGCCGATGGCAGAGATGCTGGCTATCGATACGCCCGACCTGAGCGGTCTGGCCACACGCAACGATGGTACGTTCCCAACAGAGGTTGTGGCGCGGCAGATCGACGGGCGCGCGCCGATGCTCGCGCATGGTGGGGACATGCCGATTTTTGGACCATTTCTGGATAGCGACCAAAATGTCGCCCTGCGCTTGTCAAGCGGGCAAACTATGATGATGGGTCAGCCGTTGGCCAATTTAATTGTTTATCTGGAATCGATACAGGTAAAGTAAACGCCGGTGTTCTTAAGGTGCGATCTTGATTTGCAGCCCGATTCACTACCCCCCTTTCCAAATCCATATTTAACCTATATACGCGCGGCTATCTGAAACGACCGCTGTGACCTCGGCGGACGCATAGGAACAGAGGTCGGTGGCAATGGGGCCACTATTTTATCGGGAGACCTTGGAAGGCCAAGGAGTGCTCCCTTACTAGGAAACATATATGTTTAACGTTGTTAAAAAATCAATCGAGTGGGGTGAAGAAACTCTGACACTCGAAACCGGCAAAATCGCGCGTCAAGCTGACGCCACCGTGATTGCCACTTTAGGTGAAACCACCGTTCTGGCAGCCGTCGTGTTCGCCAAGAAAGAAAAACCGGGCATGGACTTTTTTCCACTGACCGTGAACTACCAAGAAAAATACTATGCCGCAGGGAAAATCCCCGGTGGCTTTTTCAAACGCGAAGCGCGTCCTACTGAAAAAGAAACGCTGACCGCGCGTCTGATCGACCGTCCAATCCGTCCTTTGTTTATTCCGGGTTTCAAACATGAAACCCAAGTCACGCTGACGGTTCTGTCACATGACCTTGTGAACGATCCTGACATGGTTGCGATGATCGCTGCCTCTGCTGCACTGACATTGTCAGGCGCACCTTTCATGGGCCCGATCGCCGCCTGCCGCGTTGGCTTTGAAGACGGTGACTATATTCTGAACCCGACAGTCGACGACATGCACGATCTGCGCAACAAGCCTGACCAACGTCTTGACCTTGTTGTTGCCGGCACAAAAGACGCCGTGATGATGGTCGAGTCTGAAGCATATGAGCTGACCGAAGCTGAAATGCTGGGCGCTATCAACTTTGCGCATGCATCCATTCAACCGGTGATCGACATGATCATCGACATGGCTGAAGACGCCGCAAAAGAGCCGTATGACTATCAGGCACCTGATTATTCAGAGCTTTATGCCGTTGTGAAAAAAGCCGGTGAAAAAGCTGTTCGCGCAGCGTTCGGCAACACCGACAAACAAGAGCGCACAGCCGCTATTTCAGCTGCACGCGATCTGATCAAGGAAGGCTTGTCCGACGAACAGTTGGATGATGCGAATCTTGGCTCTTGCATGAAGAAACTGGAAGCCGAAGTTGTTCGTGGTGACATCGTTAAAACCGGTAAACGTATCGATGGCCGTGATCTGACAACAGTTCGCCCAATCGTTTCGGAAACCGGCATCCTGCCACGCACCCACGGGTCAGCCTTGTTTACACGCGGCGAAACCCAAGGCTTGGTTGTGACCACTTTGGGCACAGGCGATGACGAGCAAATGATCGATGCGCTGAACGGCACATATCGCTCACCTTTCTTGTTGCACTACAACTTCCCTCCATACTCGGTCGGTGAATGTGGTCGTTCAATGGGCCCTGGCCGTCGTGAAATCGGTCACGGCAAATTGGCATGGCGTGCGTTGCAGGCAGTTCTGCCAGCTGCAACCGACTTTCCATATACAGTGCGCGTTGTATCTGAAATTACAGAGTCTAACGGTTCGTCTTCTATGGCATCCGTTTGTGGTGGTTCCTTGTCTATGATGGACGCAGGCGTTCCGTTGAAAGCACCTGTTGCGGGTGTTGCGATGGGTTTGATCCTGCAAGACAGCGGCGAATATGCTGTTTTGACAGACATCCTGGGCGACGAAGATCACCTGGGCGACATGGACTTTAAAGTGGCCGGTACCGAAAACGGTATCACGTCATTGCAAATGGACATCAAAGTTGCAGGCATCACACCTGAGATTATGGAAAAAGCCATGGCGCAAGCCAAAGACGGCCGTTTGCATATCCTTGGTGAAATGGCCAACGCTTTGACAGAAGCTGGTTCATTCAGTGAACACGCGCCACGCATTGAAACCATCCAGATCAACCCGGAAAAAATCCGTGAAGTGATCGGTTCGGGCGGTAAAGTGATCCGTGAGATTTGTGAAGTATCCGGTGCAAAAGTCGACATCAACGATGACGGTGTGATCAAAATCGCGTCTTCCAACGGCGAGCAGATCGAAAAAGCCCGCGCAATGATCATGGAAATCGCAGCCGAGCCGGAAGCAGGTGCTATCTACACCGGTAAAGTTGTGAAGGTCATGGACTTCGGTGCATTCGTAAACTTCTTTGGTAAACGTGACGGACTTGTCCACGTATCCCAAATGGCCAACGAGCGGGTCAACCACCCGAACGACCTGGTTAAAGAAGGCCAGTCAGTTAAAGTTAAACTGATGGGTTTTGATGACCGCGGCAAAGTGCGTTTGAGCATGAAAGTCGTCGATCAGGAAACCGGCGAAGAGATTAAAAAAGAAGAGCCAGCTGAGTAAGCTTTAGCTTTACTGAAGAATTGAAAGGCCTCGCATTTGCGGGGCCTTTTTTTATACTTGAAAGCACACATCATTTTAAATAGCGTGCGAACATATTCAGTACTTTTATTCAACGAAACCAAAGGAAATTTTGAATGCCATCAATTACAAAAATCGCAATAACTTGCTTACTTGCAACCACTTTGACAGCATGTGACGGCACATGGGAAACAGATAATGTTAGCAAACCTGCACCATCTGGTACAACCGCATCACAAACAACAACACCTGCACCTGCGGCCCAAGTGGCCAAAACGCCCGATCAAATTGTACTGCACAAAGGTGACGTGAGCCAAAACTATACAATCATCAAAGACGTTAAAGTAACTGTAAATAAAACCACAGCATTTCACCCGGCACCAACCGTTGCAGCGGTTGAGAAAAAGCTCCGCGAAGCAGCCGCCGAAATTGGCGGTGATGCCGTTACATTTGTGACTATAACTGATGTTAGAGTTAGCACATTAAGCTGGGGAACCCGTAAAGGGACCGGCAAAGTCGTTAAATTTGATAACTAGCACTGGTGCAAACAAACTTTTAAATAAATTTCAGGCCTCGCAATTTGCGGGGCCTTTTAATAATGTCAAATAAGTGGTCGGCTTTGCCGGTTGCCACCCGTATTAAGGTCTGTTGGCATTTTACTTAACACATAACCCGCACACACAAATCATACGCGCGGTGCACAGGTTGTGTATGCAATTCATATAGCGTGATTTTCGGATTTTGGATAAATTATAATCCACCGATCTATTTGATCCATGTCAACGAACCGCCCACTGCCAATCTCTATAGTTGCTATGACGATAACAGCCCAAAGGTGCCAAAATGACATATAAAACCATCACACTTAGCCTGAAACATCCAGAAAATGCCGAACGGCTTTGCGCCTATGCGGCGATGGTTGCCCGCAAGTTCAATGCCCATCTGATAGGGGTTCACACTGCTCCTTCTTTTGATGCGATACCCACAATGTTTTCGGTGGCCAATATCGAGCAAATGACATCGGTTGTTGAAAGGCGGAAAGAAACGTCCAAGCAAATTAAAGCTATATTCGAAAGAACCGTTGCAGCGGAAGATTTTGTATCGGAATGGCGCGAAGCGGGCGCCTATGATTTTAATCCGGATCAACAGTATACCGCCGACTGGATCGGCGCGGATTTGATCATAATGGGTCAGTCTAACCCGGATCGCGCACCGCGCACCCAACAAAATCTGATTGAAAAGGCGGTTATGAACTCCGGTCGTCCCGTTTTGGTTCTGCCCTATGCCGGCACATTTGAAACCGTGGGTGAAAATATTCTGTTGGGTTGGAGCGGTACACGCGAATCTTCTCGTGCTGCCCACGATGCTCTACCCTTTATTCGTGATGCCAAAGACACACAGATTTTCTGGGTCGGCAAACAAAATGAAAAAACCCGTTACATTGAACAAACCGCTGAACAAATCGCCCTAGGCTTGGATCGCCACGGGGCCAGGGTCACTGTTACCCACCGCGAGCCCGGCAGCATTTCCATTGGCGACGAGTTGCTGAATGAAGCCAGTGATATGGGGGCAGATCTGATCGTTACCGGTGGCTTTGGCCACTCTCGGGTCTATGATTTTGTGTTGGGGGCCACGAGCAACCACATTTTGAAAACAATGACTGTGCCGATTTTACTGGCGCACTAAATTCTTGGTTCATTCCGAAATGGTTAACAATATGCGTATGGCAATTTGCCATACGCATATTGCATGGGGGTAGGTTCCCCCGCATATTTTATGATGGCAAGGAAGTCTTGCGAAGATACGGAAGCACTGTTTCAAAGTCTCCGAATTTTGCTTTGGCATCCGCGTCACTGACGGTTGGCGGGATGATCACATCTTGCCCGATCGTCCAGTTTGCCGGTGTCGCCACTCCATTTGCCGCTGTCGTTTGCAATGCGTCAAGAGCACGCAATACTTCAGCAAAGTTACGGCCCACAGTCATCGGATATGTCATTGAAAGTTTCAACTGCTTGTCCGGCCCGATGATGAACACGGACCGCACTGTTGCGCTGTCCGCAGGTGTGCGGCCATCAGGCAGATAAGCCTCGGCTGGCAGCATATCAAAGGCCTTGGACACGGCCAGATCTTCATCTGCAATAATCGGAAACGTGGGCGTTGCGCCGGAAGTTTTCTCAATATCCATTTTCCACTTTTTGTGTTCTGCAACACCATCCACAGACAGGCCCATCACTTTGGTGCCGCGTTTTTGCCATTCGTCTGCAAGCTGTGCAACTGCACCGAATTCAGTGGTGCAAACAGGTGTAAAATCCTTTGGATGACTGAATAAAATAGCCCAGCTATCACCGATCCAATCGTGAAAGTGAAACGTTCCTTCATCTGTAATTGCAGTAAAATTCGGGACAACATCATTGATACGTAAAGACATGGGGGGATTCTCCTATAAGATACAGTGGTAAATCTATAAGGCTTCGCATCCCTGCGCAAGCAAGTTAGCTTAACCGCCCATTATCCCGCGCCTGACCAAATTCAGGCCCAACAGCAAAAACACGATTAAGAAAACGCGGGTAAATTGTACCGTGTTCAAACGGGTGCGGATTTTTTCGCCGATATACATACCGATAAAGGTCGGCACCAATAAGGCAAGACCGACAATTGCAAGATGCGCTGTTAGTTCGCCAGAAACGGTAAAGCCAATGACCAGAAACACGGATTGAATGGAAAACATCACTCCAAGAGTTTGGATAAACTGGTGTTTTTCCACCCTTAAAGACACCAGATAAATCGCAAGCGGCGGGCCCCAAATAGCAGTCAAGCCGCCCAAAATACCGCTACCGATACCGGCAACGATCTGGGCTGGCACATCGAATTTCAAGCTTAGCTTGGGAATATAGGAAAGCAGGCTACTGATCGCAAATATAGAAATGGCGATGCCGACACTTGTCTGAATGACTTCGATGGGTACTTTGGATCCGACAATGGCCACCGCGAAAATACCGACACTTGCAAACATGCAATAATATTTATGGCGTTTGACAATTTCCCACATACTGCCGCCGACAACTGCCTGACGCATATTGGTGGTCATGATCACAAATAGAATCATCGCAACAGCCGTGCGCGGCTCGTAGTACATCGTCATAAACCCCAACAAGAATGTTGGCAGAGCAATGCCCAGCGTTCCTTTTATGACACCGCCACATAGGCAAATTGTAAAAAGCATGGTGATTTCAAAGATTGTCACATTTGCCCCTTTAGTAATTTGATCAAATTATGCAAAACTGATCAAACTGCTCTTGCCATAACCTGCGCTCGGTGCAAGTGTTCGTCTAAATATATCCAAATAACAAGGTGTTTATTATGCTTGAGAAACGCGACTTTTATATCAACGGCCAATGGGTCAAACCTGCAAAAGCCAATGATCTGAACGTGATCAACCCGGCCAATGAAGAGCCGTGTGCGGTCATCTCTCTTGGATCGCAGGATGATACTGATGCAGCTGTTGCCGCAGCGAAGGCCGCATTCGAGCCTTGGGCCATGACACCGAAAGGCGAACGTCTGGATTTGATTAAGGCGTTGTTGGAAGAATACAAAAGGCGTGCCGGTGATATGGCCGAAGCCATTTCTATGGAAATGGGCGCACCTATTGATATGGCGCGCGCGGCACAGACCGGTGCAGGCATCTGGCATATCCAGGGGTTTATCGACAGCTTTAATGACATTGAATTTGAAACGTCACCTTGGCCTGATGCCCCTAGCGAAATGATCGTCCATGAACCTATTGGAGTTTGTGCAATGATCACGCCATGGAACTGGCCGATGAATCAAGTTACCTTGAAAGTTATTCCGGCCCTTGCTGTCGGTTGTACGGTCGTTCTGAAACCATCCGAAGAGTCGCCGCTATCGTCCATCGTCTTTTCTGAAATCGTAGATGCTGTCGGGTTTCCCAAAGGCGTATTCAACATGGTGAACGGCGACGGTATCGGTGTCGGCAGCCAATTGTCCTGCCACCCGGATGTCGACATGGTCAGCTTTACCGGATCGACCCGCGCAGGTCGACTGATAACAAAAGCAGCCGCCGAAACCATCAAACGCGTGACACTGGAATTGGGCGGTAAGGGTGCAAATATCATCTTTGCAGATGCCGATGAAAAAGCGGTTGTCCGCGGTGCGCGACATTGTTTTGGCAACACCGGCCAATCATGCAACGCACCGACCCGTATGTTGGTGGAACGTAGTCGCTATGATGAAGCCGTTGAACAGGCCGCCGCAGAAGCACAAAAAACAGTTGTTAACGATCCCGCACAAAGCGGCCGCCACATTGGCCCGGTCGTGAATAAACTACAGTTCGATAAAATTCAGGGTTTGATAGAAGTTGGTATGAGTGAAGCACGTCTTGTTGCAGGCGGTTTGGGCAGGCCCGAAGGTTTGAATCGCGGTTACTACGTTCGCCCAACAGTCTTTGCTGATGCAAACAATGACATGACCATCGCACGCGAAGAGGTCTTTGGCCCGGTTTTGACGATGATCCCTTTTGACAGCGAAGAAGAGGCCATCAGCATTACCAATGATACCGTTTACGGCCTCACCAATTATATCCAGACGCAAGACACGGCTAAAGCAGGCCGCGTTGCACGCCGCGTGCGTTCCGGAATGGTCAGAATAAATGGCACAGATTCTACACATCCATCACCCTTTGGCGGATACAAGCAATCCGGCAATGGCCGCGAAGGTGGGCCATGGGGTCTGGAAGATTTCCTTGAGGTTAAACACATCACCGGGTTAGAAAGCTAGAAAGCCTATAACTCTGACCCGTTGAGGATAATATGATTTCAGTGCGTGCTTTAATATGTGCAGCGGTTCTTGCCGCTGTACCATCCATGTCTATTGCTAAAACCTGTGGTGGAAATTTCAATGACTGGATGGCAAAACTGAAAACCGAGGCTGTTTCAAAGGGTCATCGTAAATCACAGGTCAATAAGTTCTTTCGCTCTGCCCGCCTTGATCCAAAGGTCATCAAGGCCGATCGCGCGCAGGGCGTGTTTCGGTTGACCTTCACAGAATTTGCCTCACGTGCGATCAGTTCAAATCGCATGACTAACGGCAAAAAGAATATGCAGAAGTACAAAAAGATTTTTGCAAAAGCACAAAGAACATATGGCGTGCAGCCGGAGGTGCTGACCGCATTTTGGGCACTTGAAACCGATTTTGGTGCTGTTCAGGGCAATTTCAACACCTTGAACGCACTGATTACATTATCGCATGACTGCCGCCGACCAGAGCTGTTTCGCCCGCAGATACTTGCAGCAATAAAGCTTTGGGAACGCGGGGATTTTGATCCTGTAAAAACCACAGGCGCTTGGGCCGGTGAAATCGGCATGGTACAAATGTTACCGGAAGATATCCTTAATCGCGGTGTAGACGGCGATGGTGACGGGCGCGTCCGTCTAAAAACCAGCCCGCCCGATGCACTGATGACAGGTGCGCGATTGTTAAAAGACTTGGGATGGGCTGCGAACCAGCCGTGGTTGGTTGAGGTAACTGTTCCAAAAAAACTGAACTGGGCCGATACCGGTTTGGACAAAACCAAACCTACATCCGACTGGGCCAAAAAGGGCGTGAAGGCGCGTAGCGGTAAATTACCCAAAGGTAATATGCAAGCATCCCTGATGTTACCACAAGGTCGTAAAGGGCCTGCGTTTTTGGCCATGCCGAATTTCCATGTCTATTTTGAGTGGAACAAATCCTTGGTTTATGTCACCACGGCCGCCTATTTCGCCACGCGATTGGCCGGTGCACCCCCGTTCAACAAAGGCAAGCCAGACCCTGCTTTCAGCGCAAGTGCTATGAAATCATTGCAAAAGAAATTGAAAACCCGCGGGCATGATGTTGGCAAAGTTGACGGTATTTTAGGGGCAAAAACCCGTGCAGCGGTACAAAAAGAGCAGTTGCGTTTGGGTTATCCCGCAGATGCCTGGCCTACGGCGGCGCTGGCTAAGAAACTTTAGCGGGCTTTCTTTAGGGCTGCGTCTGGTTGGGGTGGGTTAAAAAAGCCTTACTTTAGAGTGCCGCAAGGCTTTTTTTAAACATAAAACCCCAAATGTCTGTTTAGAGCGCTTATTGATTGCGGCTAGGCAATGAGTTCCTGAACAACGCTTTCAATGAACGCGCGTTGTTCTTGCGTATCAGGGACATTCACTCCACGTGCTCGACTAACAAGTTCAATAGCGTCCGAAGCAGAGCCGACAAACCTAGCAAGAGCACAGCAAACTAACATTCCTGACCGTCCAATTCCGGCTCGGTAATGGACAGCTATTCCTTTGTTATCTTTGAGGTGTGATGTGACGAGGTGGATGACCTCTTTGAAACGTTCTCGATCCGGTAATCCACGATCAGGGATTGGAAAGTTGAAGAAATCCAGTCGATTATCTTTGCAAACGTCACTTTCATTTTGGAGGGAAAGCTCCTTGGCTTCAGAAGCCTCAAGCATCGAAATTATCATGTTAGCGCCCATAAGGCGGTAGTGTTGAATATCCTCTTGCAGCCACTCGCCGGAAGGCTTGGGCATGATGAACAACTGTCCTGGATGATCCACAGTGATAGGATAAATCGAAGGCTTCATAGGTATGCTTTCAGTTTGGTATTTGTAATGATGATTTTGTGATAGTGCCATTGATTGACTGTGGTGGAAACGGCAAAGCGAACTGCAGCTTTGTCCCGCACAGCAGCCATTGCCTATGCTTTCGAATTATACCAACCTAAGCCTCTTCCACCATTTTCTCGGCTTCGACCAAGTCAACAGAAACAAGCTGGCTGACACCCTGTTCGGCCATGGTTACACCAAACAGGCGGTTCATACGCGACATGGTTATCGCGTGGTGGGTGATGATCATAAAACGGGTGTTTGTGCGTACGATCATTTCGTCCAGCAAGTTGCAAAAACGCGTGACGTTTGCATCGTCCAATGGCGCATCGACCTCGTCCAGCACACAAATCGGTGACGGATTGGCTAGAAAAACCGCAAAGATCAGCGACATCGCAGTCAGTGTTTGTTCACCACCTGAAAGCAAGGACAATGTTGACAGGTGCTTACCGGGAGGTTGGCACATGATTTCCAAGCCGGCTTCCAATGGATCATCACTTTCGACCAGAACCAGATTAGCTTCACCGCCACCAAACAAATGCGTAAACAGGTTTCTGAAGTTTTTGTTAACTTCGTCAAACGCACTTAACAAACGTTCACGACCCTCTTTATTCAGACTGGCAATGCCAGTCCGCAACTTTTTGATCGCCGCGTCCAGATCTTCCTTTTCAGTTGCCAGTAGATCGCGTTCCTCGGCTACTTCTTTGGCATCTTCTTCGGCACGCAAATTAACCGCACCCAGCGCATCACGTTGGCGGCGTAGACGCATAACGTCATTTTCAACATGCTCTGCATTCGGCATTTTTTCCGGATCAATATCCAGCTGCTCCAACAGGCTGGCAGGATCGGTTTCCAGTTCTTCGTGAATGCGGTCAGCCGCTGTTGAAACCTGAATACGTGCGGCATCTGAAACCGCATCAGCACGCGCACGCGACTCGCGGGCATTCGACGCTTTGCGTTCAGCTTCGCGTTCTTCGTTCTCTGCGCTGCGCAGGGCATTTTCAGCAACGGCCAAAGCGTCGGATCCGGCTTTAAGTCGTTCTTGCGCCGTCGCGATTGCTTTCGCCAGCTCATCGCGTTTGGCGGCAATCTCTTCAGGTGCAGCCGTTGCCTGTTTTAATTCCTCTTCGGAAGCTACCTTGCGGTCTTCAAGTTCGGAAATCCGCTTTCCGGCCGTTTCCAGACGATAGCGCCAGCCACTGGATTCTTTGGTGATCTCTTGTTGGCGTTTTAGACGTGCTTCGCCTTCACGGCGGGTTTCATCATACATAGACCGCTTGGTCAGCATCGTCATACGTGCAGCTTCAACCGCAACTTTCAGGGTTTCAACCTGATGACGTGCAGTTTCCAGATCACCCAGATCACGAATACCAAGTTCGGCTTCTTTAAACGCGGCACGAGCCGCGGCGCTTTCTTCTTCCAGACGTGCTTTGGCCAATTGCAACGTTTCCAGTTTGCCCGATAACATATCGCGATCAGCTTCTGCGCGCGACATCTGCCGAGTTGCATCTGTTGCTGCATCATCAGCTTTTTTGCGATTGCGGCGTGCTTCATGGTCAGCTTCTGTTGCCGCTTGTAAAGTTGCATGTGCCAGATCAAAAGCATCTCTGGCTGCTTTGGCCTTTGCATCCGCTTGTGCATAGGTTTCTTTCAATGCAAGCAAGCGGTTTTCCTGCTGCAACCGTAGCGCCGCTTCGGTCGGGGTGTCATCTGCACCCGCGCGGTATCCATCCCAGCGCCATAGGTCACCTTCAACGCTGACCAATCGCTGCCCCGGTTTTAAATCTGCCTGTAAACGTGTTCCGTCTTCACGCAAAACAAGACCGATCTGGCTTAGGCGACGGGATAAGACGTCAGGCGCCGTTACATATGCCGCAAGGTTTTCTGCACCGATTGGCAATTGAGCGTTTGCAGAATAATCAGCCAAATGCGCCCAACCTGAAACCCCATCAGGCCCCACAATCGGGGCTTTTAAATCATCAGCTAAAGCAGCACCCAATGCTGCTTCATAGCCGGCGGTCGCGCGCACAGTATCAATCAGTTGCGCACCTGTGTCGCGGTCTCTGGAGATAACCCGTTGCAGGGCCGCAACTTCTGCGCCCAAGGCATTCGCCATGCCTTCCGCTTCTGATAGTGCCCCGCGCACATCGCTTTCGGTGGCTTGTGCGTCAACGCGTTTGCGATCCATATCAGCCAATAGCTGTTCGGCGCGTAAGGCCATTTCATGAGATAATGCATATTTGGATTGCGCCTCGTTGAAACGCTCTTCTGCATTTTTCAAGCCATCCTGCGCTGTAACCACGGATTGTGCGGCAGCCACAGTTTGCTCTTCTCGTTTGCCCAAATTGGTTTGGGCTTCTTCAAGTTTTCTATGCGCTGATTGGTGGCGGGCAGACAAACGTGCGACATCTTCGGATTGCTTATCAAGATTTGCTTCTTTTTCTTGCATGATCGCGGCTGCATCACGCGCCTCTTTGTTTGAAGTTTCAACCTTTTCATCATGCCCAAGCGAGGCCTTGTCCAAAGCGTCTTTTTCCCAGTTCAACCGCTCGATGGTTTCCGTTGCGTCCTTGTTCAGGCCACGTTCGCGTTCAATATCATTGCCCAGTTGTTCAATACGCGATTGCAGTGTTTCAATGGTTTGACGCGCGCGGTTTTCCTGATCGTTCAGTGTATCGCGCTCGACAGCCAGTCTTTGCACAATTGCACCGGCAATCGCTTCTTCCTCGCGCAATGGCGGCACTTTGCCGTCCAATAAAACGCGCTGCTTACTTGCCTGTGTTGCAGCAGTCTGTGCGGTAGCGGCTTCTTTTGTGGCTTCGGTCAAAGCAAGTTCTGCAGCTAATCTAGCCTGATCCGCTTCTTTCCAGCGACCGTATAACAACAGGCCTTCAGCATGGCGTAACTGCTCGCCAATTTCGCGATAACGGGCTGCCTGACGCGCTTGGCGGGCCAAGGTGTTTAGTTGAGCATCCAGCTGTTCAACCACATCATCAACACGCACCAGATTGGTTTCCGCACCCCTGAGTTTCAGCTCTGCCTCATGCCGGCGTTGATAAAGACCTGAAATGCCGGCTGCCTCTTCCAAAATCCGGCGCCGTGCTTTTGGTTTTGAATTGATAAGTTCAGCAATTTTGCCCTGCCCCACCAAAGCGGGGGAATGTGCGCCGGTTGAGGCATCTGCAAACAGCATCTGCACATCACGGGCGCGGGTTTCTTTTCCGTTCGCCTTATATGCCGACCCCACATCGCGGGTAATGCGCCGCACCACTTCCAAACTATCCGCGTCGTTAAACGCAGGGGGTGCTGTGCGGTCTTCGTTCCCCAGTAAAAGTGAAACTTCTGCGTAGTTACGTGCAGGGCGCGCTGATGCCCCGGCAAAGATCACATCATCCATGCCACCACCACGCATTGCAGTTGGGCGATTCTCGCCCATAACCCAGCGCAGCGCTTCCAGTAGATTGGATTTGCCACAGCCATTAGGCCCAACAACGCCCGTCAACCCATCGGAAATAACCAATTCCGTCGGGTCTACAAAGCTTTTAAAGCCTGTCAGTCTGAGTTTACTAAACTCCACGGTGCAATCTCATCCTTTGATTCCATCTTTTGTATAAACTGTCGGCTAGACCCCCTGTGAGTCAACCTTGAATACCCTCTATATTGCGTATATTGGTAAGTTATCCACAACATATTGGCTTATTGGGCAGATTTTAACCGTTCAAACCAATTAACACTATGACGTTATTGCGCATATCTCAGTCGTTAATTCTCTTGACCGTTGTGGTTTCTACAGTCATTAACAGGGGGCATGGTTCCCCGCTAAGATGCTCAGCATCTGGGGATCAAATGGGAATGTGGACAGGGACGACCCAAAAGGGGCCCGAAACCACAACCGCCCCCGCGACTGTATGTGGAGAGCGCCCGTCGACAACGCCACTGGTGGAAACACCGGGAAGGCAGACGGAACGCAATGATCCATAAGTCAGGAAACCAGCCTTGCAAGACCTTAACAAAGCTGTCGGGAGTGACGGCATAGGAGATTATAAAATGACAACGATGACACAAACAACAACACGCGTAAATTCAAACACACTTGCCATTGCATTCACTGCATTGATGGGTCTTGGCATTGTGATTTTTGCAGGCCACGTTCAGGCATCTACACTGCACGATGCGGCACATGATGTGCGCCACGCATCCGGCTTTCCCTGCCACTAAGC
>JAJFHY010000237.1 GCA_021775375.1 Amylibacter sp.
TTCATCCAAACCTTTCTGGACAGTCTGGAACCGTTTCGGATTCACAACTAACGCCCTTTCAAGGCACCTTGCACATGGATCAAGAGTATCTTAAACAACACCTGAAACCGTTGGGGAGCCTGATCATCAGGCTGAGACATGCAATTGCATAAACCCATCGAACCTGATCCGGGATAATCGGCGTAGGGAACGGTCATGACGTAAAGCAAAGTCACCCGCTCCCCACTTCAAACAACCTTGGTCACGCAACCGGGGGAATATGCAGTGACAGCCATTGTACTCACAATTGCAGGATCAGACAGCGGCGGTGGCGCCGGCATTCAGGCAGACCTGAAAACCTTCAGTGCTTTGGGGGTATATGGTGCAAGTGTTATCACTGCGGTAACCGCACAAAATACCCGGACCGTAACCGCGATCCAAGAGGTTGATACCGCCGTTATAAGCGCACAGATTGATGCGGTTCTGGATGATTTGACAGTGAACGCAATCAAGATCGGCATGCTCTCATCACCCGAAATCATCAGAACAGTCGCAACACACCTGCAAGGTTACACCGGCCCGATTGTGTTGGACCCCGTGATGGTAGCCAAATCCGGCGATGCCCTGTTGCAGCCCAAAGCAGTTTCAGCCCTTATCGAAAATCTGTTGCCTGTAGCCACGTTGCTAACCCCGAACTTGCCCGAAGCCGCCATTTTACTGGGTCAGCCAGAAGCTGGTAGTGCGGATGCTATGCAATCCCAAGGCGAAGCCCTTCTTGCTTTGGGGCCAAAGGCTGTTTTGATAAAAGGCGGTCATGCAAAAGGGGATATTTGCACTGACCTATTGGTCACGCGATCCGGCACTGTTGAATTCAATACCCCCCGCATTGCCACACAAAACACCCACGGCACTGGTTGCACATTATCGTCGGCCATTGCGGCCAATCTTGCCAAAGGGTGTGATTTGGAAAACTCCGTGCGCGCGGCCCACAGCTACCTGCAAGGCGCGATTATCGCTTCGGATGGTTTACACATCGGGTCAGGCCACGGCCCTGTGCATCATTTCCATCAGGTATGGGGATAAGACATGGATATATCGATCATAGGCGCAGGCGTCATGGGGCTTTGCGTGGCCACCGAAATCACTGCACGTGGTGGTAAGGTACGGCTTTATGACCGCGAACCCGTCATCGGCGGTCACGCCTGTTCATGGTGGGCTGGTGGTATGTTGGCGCCCCATTGTGAAGGTGAGGCTGCTGAAGAACCCGTGGTGCGTTTAGGCTTGGAAGCCGCCAATTGGTGGGACAAACACGCAGGTGGGGTTGCCCGCAACGGCTCTTTAGTGCTGGCACTGGGCCGTGACGGGGGTGAATTAAAACGCTTCGCACGGCGTACTGATGGGTCACGGCAATTAGATGCGGATGAAATCGCGCAACTGGAACCCGATCTGGAACATCGCTTTAACACAGGGCTATTCTTCGCATCCGAGGCCCATTTATCCCCGCGTGATGCTTTGATCTCTCTATCCGAAAATCTGCAAAATAACGGCGTTACGATTGAAACAACCTTACCCCACCCAAATACAAAAACGATCGACTGCCGCGGCCTGTCCGCCTCTGACGTACTAACCGATTTGCGTGGGGTCAAGGGCGAGATGCTGATCCTGAAATGCCCCGATGTCACCCTATCGCGCCCGATCAGATTGTTGCACCCGCGCATACCGATTTACATCGTGCCGCGCGGAAACGGGGTTTTCATGCTGGGGGCTACCATGATCGAAAGCACGGATCGGGATCGTATCACGGCGCGTTCCATGCTGGAACTCCTGTCCGCCGCCTATGCACTGCACCCCGCCTTTGGCGAGGCTGAAATTCTGGAAATCGGTGTTGATGCCCGCCCCGCTTTCCCCGATAACATGCCGCGCATCCGCAAACGCAGCCCTGTGGTTTACGCTAACGGGCTCTATCGTCACGGCTTTCTTTTGGCCCCTGCCGTGGCCCGCATGACGGCAGATTTTATTTTCAATGGCACAAGCTCGGAGCTGATGGATGAAAATTGATGTAAATATAAATGGCGCACCGCAAAAACTCGCTGCGAGCAATCTGTTTGACGCTTTGACAGAGCTGGGATTTGCAGATGCCGCAGTAGCAACCGCCCTGAACGAAGAATTCGTTCCCGCCACCCAGCGCAGGACCTGCACCTTATCCAACGGCGACAGGCTTGAAATTCTTGCGCCCATGCAAGGGGGTTAGGTTCATGCGTGCATTTTACGGCATAATACTTGATACCCCTTTGATGCTGGGTACCGCGCAATATCCCTCGCCTAAAATACTGGCAGATGCATTCAAAGCATCACATGCCAGTGTTGCCACTGTGTCTTTGCGTCGCGAAAGCGGACGCAAACAGGCGGGGCAAGATTTTTGGTCATTGATCCGGGATTTAGGCGTACATATCCTGCCCAACACCGCCGGGTGCTATACCGTAAAAGAGGCCGTCACCACCGCCCATATGGCCCGCGAGGTTTTCAACACGCCTTGGATCAAGCTAGAGGTCATCGGCCATACCGACACCCTGCAGCCCGATGTGTTTGCACTGGTGGAAGCCGCTAAAATCCTTGTGAAGGACGGTTTCGAAGTCTTTCCCTACACCACCGAGGATTTGGTCGTCGCCGAGAAGTTGTTGCATGCAGGCTGCGAAGTTCTGATGCCGTGGGGTGCTCCGATCGGGTCAGGCCAAGGCCTGAACAATCTGCAAGGACTGCGCAGTCTGCGGGCATATTTCCCCGACACCCCGCTTGTGGTTGATGCAGGCATCGGCCTGCCATCCCATGCGGCACAAGCGATGGAACTGGGCTATGATGCCGTCCTGTTAAATACCGCCGTTGCCAAAGCGGGTGACCCGGCCCAAATGGCACAGGCCATGGCATTGGCTATAGAGGCAGGGCAAACCGCCGCCACCGCCGACCCGATGGAGCCACGCGACATGGCAACCCCTTCTACCCCCGTTATTGGAAAGGCGTTTTTGACATGACACTTGACCCATTCTACCCGATTTTTGACCGCACCCATTGGCTGCCGCGGGTGCTACCGTTGGGGGTGAAACTGGTGCAATTGCGCATCAAAGATAAGACCGAAGATGTGGTTCGCGCCGATATTCGCACTGCCAAGCAGCTTTGCGCAGATGCAAATTGTACGCTTGTGATTAACGATTACTGGCAAATCGCGCTGGATGAAGGTTGCGATTTTATCCATCTGGGCCAAGAGGATATGGACACCGCGGACATGGCTGCAATCAAACAGGCAGGCCTGCGCATCGGTATCAGCACACATGATGATGCGGAACTTGAACGCGCCCTGTCCCATGCCCCCGATTACATCGCCCTTGGGCCGGTTTACCCCACAATTCTGAAGAAAATGAAATGGTATGAGCAGGGTTTGGATCGGGTTACCGAATGGAAAAAACGGATTGGCGACATACCACTAGTCGGCATTGGCGGTATGTCGGTTGACCGCGCCAAAGGCGTGTTTGATGCAGGTGCTGACATCGTTTCAGTTGTCACGGACATCACCCTGAACCCCGCGCCGGAATCGCGGGCAACCGAATGGATCAAGGCCACCCGATGAACCGATATGTACGTCAAATGATATTGCCGCAAGTTGGCGATGCAGGGCAAAAAGCCTTGCTTGATGCACATGTGTTGATCATCGGTGCAGGCGGTCTGGCAGCACCCGTTTTGCAGTATCTTGTGGGGGCAGGCATTGGGCAGATCACGCTTGTTGATCCTGATTGCGTGGACGAAAGCAATCTACACCGCCAAACCCTGTTCGGCCAAAGCAGTATTGGCCGCCCCAAGGTTATTGCCGCCACAGAAACCCTGCAAAACCTGAACCCCGAAAGCCGTGTCACACCCCTTGTTGAAACGCTTGATCCCGCAAACGCAAAAACCCTAGTCAGCCCCGCTGATCTGGTTTTGGATTGCGCCGACAGTTTTGCCACCTCTTACATCCTGTCTGACACTTGCCTTGCCCTCAACACCCCGCTTGTCAGCGCCTCGGTTCTGGGCCTTGCAGGTTATGTCGGCGGGTTTTGCGCAACCGCCCCCAGCCTGCACGCCGTCTTTCCAGATCTACCCAGTCGCGCCGCAAGTTGCGCCACCGCAGGTGTATTGGGCCCTGTTGTCGGCATCATCGGTGCAATGCAGGCGCAAATGGCCATATCGATTATATTACAACTTAGCCCCTCACCCTTGGGCCAAATCGTACAATTCGATGCCCAAAGCTTTCGATCCTCGAGTTTTCGCTTTGACACAGCCCCTGAACCAAAAGGCGCTCATTTTCACTTCATCTCAACCACAGACATCACACCCGCTGATTTTGTGGTAGAATTGCGCGGAGTAGATGAGGCCCCCACCCCCGTTACACCAACTGCCCTACGCCAAACTGCCACCGATTTTGGCCCGAACGGCCCAAAACCCAGCGCCGACCAACGCGCAGTCATGTGCTGCAAAAGTGGTTTGCGCGCTTGGCAGGCAGCCACCTTATTAAATCAAACATGGGACGGTCAGATTGTTCTGGCCGCCTTGGGAAACACTTAACGCAAAGGAAAAACACATGCGTATACTTGCAACTTTACTGATGCTCAGCATCGCTGCCCCGACATATGCGGCCGATAAAATGACCCTGCTTCTGGACTGGTTCATCAATCCCGATCACGGCCCGATTATTGTCGCGCAGGAAAACGGTTATTTCGCCGATCAAGACTTGGAAGTTGAAATCATCGCCCCCGCCGATCCTGCCGATCCGCCAAAACTGGTTGCAGCAGGCAAAGGCGATCTGGCGGTTTCCTATCAGCCGGCGTTGCATTTGCAAGTCGCTGAAGGCCTACCCCTGAAACGTGTCGGTACATTGATTGCGACCCCGTTGAATTGTTTGCTTGTCCTCAAAGACGGCCCGATCAAAACCATCGCAGACCTTAAGGGCCGCAAAGTTGGCTTTTCGGTTGCAGGCGTTGAAGAGGCGCTTTTGGGAACCATCCTGAAAACCAATGGTCTGGCTTTAAGCGATGTGGAATTGGTCAACGTAAACTGGTCTCTATCGCCTGCCTTGATGTCAAAACAGGTTGATGCTGTCATTGGGGCCTACCGCAATTTCGAACTAAACCAGATGGAAATCGAAGGCCATGAGGGCAAATGTTTTTACATCGAAGAAGAAGGTATTCCCGCATATGACGAGCTGATTTACGTCGCCAATCCAGCCACTATGGATGCGGATAAAATAATGCGTTTTCTGGCCGCCACAGAAAAAGCTACGCAGTTTATCGTGAACCACCCTGTTGAAAGTTGGGAAATATTTTCCGCAACATCAAAAGAATTGCAGGACGCATTGAACGAAAAGGCATGGGCCGACACAATCGCGCGTTTCGCTTTGCGCCCAACTGCTTTGGATGTAGGTCGTTACGCCCGTTATGAAGCCTTTATGGCGGAAACAGGCATGATCAAATCCGTGCGACCCGTGTCTGATCTGGCAATTGATCTGAACGCTGAATAATGTCGGGAAATCCAACATACGGCAATGCTTTCGCGCTTTGGTGTAATGCGGCAAAAACCCCGTGGCAAGCTTATACCCGCCACGGGTTCGTGCAAGGCTTGGGCGATGGCACATTGCCAAAATCGGCCTATCTTCACTATCTGAAGCAGGATTATGTATTTCTGATCCACTTTTCCCGCGCTTGGGGTTTAGCTGCAGCCAAAGCCGATACGCTGGATGAAATGAAAGCCTGTGCAGCCACTTTGAACACACTTGTGAATGATGAAATGCAATTGCATGTGCAAACTTGCGCACAATTTGGCATTTCCGAAGAACAGCTGTCCAACACGGTCGAAGAAACTGAAAATCTGGCTTACACACGTTATGTATTGGATGCCGGCTATTCAGGTGATTTTCTTGACCTGCTAGCCGCACTTGCCCCATGTGTTTTAGGTTACGGTGAAATCGGGGCGCGGTTGGCGCAGGGACAAGCATCCCCTGTTTATGACGATTGGATAGCGGCTTATGCCGGAAAAGACTACCAACAGGCCTGCGCCGAAGTCGGGCGCCTGATTGATCACGCCATCCTGTCGCGATTGGGAACGGACTATACATCCACGCCGCGTTGGGCAAAGCTGACACAAAGATTTGAAACCGCCACACGGTTAGAGATCGGATTTTGGGATATGGGTTTGCGCGGCATATGAAGGCATCACTTGGTATAAAACTGGAAGGGGCCGCATCGATTGACGGTCTTACACTTTTTGCGCCAATTGCCTTGGATATTCGCCCAAACCAATGGACCTGTTTGCTTGGTCCATCGGGGGTTGGCAAATCGACTGTTCTGCGACTGATCGCAGACCTAAAGACTTATGTTGATTTTGACGGCACAATCACAACAAGCGACGGTCAACCCCTGACTGACCGCGTCGCTTATATGGCGCAAAGCGATTTGCTGTTCCCGTGGTTAAGCGTGGCTGAAAACGTTAGCATCGGGGCGCGATTGCGCGGCGAAAAACCGGACGGAAAACGCGTCTTGGACATGGTTTCGCGCGTTGGCCTGTCAGGTCACGATACCAAAAAACCTGCAGCATTGTCCGGTGGCCAACGCCAACGCGTTGCCCTTGCGCGTACCTTGATGGAAAATCGCCCTGTAATCTTGCTGGACGAACCTTTTTCAGCCCTTGACGCCAAGACTCGTGCCGAGATGCAAGAACTGACCTTTGCCTTGCTCAAAGAGCGCACGGTTTTACTGGTCACCCACGACCCGGCCGAGGCCGCACGTCTAGCCCATATAGGCTACATCATGCAGCCTCAGGGTCTGATCCCGATGGAAATGCCTGAAACGCCCCCTGTCAGGCCAATCGACGACCCCTTGACCATAGCCTGCCAAACGGCCCTGTTTCGCGTTTTGCGCAAGGGGGCGGCATGACTTGGAAACACGGGATCCTTTCCGCCTTCGTTCTTGTGGCCGCTTGGCAGCTTCTGGTCATCATCACAGGCGTGCCATCCTTCATCCTGCCACCGCCCATGAAAGTCGCCAAAGCGATGTGGTTCTACCATGCGCTGATCGCTGAAAACGCTTGGGTCACAACACAGGAAGTTCTGCTTGGAATGATCATCGGGTCGGTGCTCGGCATTCTGACCGCGCTGCATTTGGCAACCTCCAGAACGGCGCGAGCCATTCTGCGCCCCATTCTGGTATTCTCCCAAGCGGTTCCGGTATTCGCGCTTGCACCTATTCTGGTACTTTGGTTTGGCTACGGCATCTGGTCAAAAATCGTCATGGCGGTTCTGATCATCTATTTCCCTGTCACTTCTGCATTTTTTGACGGGCTGATGAAAACTCCAGCAGGTTATCTCGATCTGGCAAAAACCATGGGTGCATCCCGCGCGCGCACCCTATGGCACATACGCTTCAAATCGGCCCTGCCATCATTGGGTTCAGGCCTGCGGCTGGCAGCAGTATACGCCCCCATCGGGGCGGTTATCGGCGAGTGGGTCGGCGCGTCCAAAGGTTTGGGGTATCTGATGTTATTGGCCAATGGACGGGTAAAGATCGACCTGATGTTTGCCACGCTGATCGTGCTCGCGGTACTAACCGTCTGCCTGCATTTGGCAGTCGACATACTGGCGCGCAAACTGGCAAAAGATCATTAGATAGGTCATATTGGAAATATACTCTCTGAATTTTGCCTAATACTTAGAAATTCGCAAAGCCCACTTCACAGGCAATATGACTTGGTATAGCATTTTCAGAAACAGATATTATATGGTGCTTCATGAACTCTAAAATAATTGCCCTGATGCTTCTTCCGTTACTTGTTGCCTGTACCGAAACAACAGGACCGGCACCCGTACAAACAAAGCCGGCACCCACAGTTACAAGAAGCGCACAATCAGGTCTTGCCGCATTCAATCGTGTTTCAAGACGGGTAGAGCCTGTGGCCGAGCGGTCTTGTCGGGCTATACACAAAAATGCCAACCCGAAATTTTGCGACTTTGTAATCAAAGTACATAATGACCCCAAACAACCCGCCAATGCGTTTCAGTCCATCGGCAAAGACGGAAGACCCGTACTTACGTTTAATATCAATATGATACGATCCATTCAAAACGATAATGAAATCGCATTTATCCTGGGCCATGAAACAGGCCATCAAATCGCGACACACTTGAGCAAGACGCAACAAAATCAGGCTGGAGGGGCTATTTTAGGCGGCATTCTGGCAGCAGCACTCGGCGGGGATATTCAATCAGGTATCGATTTAGGCGGGATGGTCGGGGCGCGCAGTTATTCAAAAGGCTACGAATTACAGGCAGATCGTATCGGCACCTATATTGCAGACCGTGCCGGTTATAATCCTGTTATTGGTGCTAGATCCTTTAATCGCACCAAAGGGTCAAATGCATTTCTATCCACCCACCCGCCATCGCAGGACCGGATAGATACCGTCAATGCCACCTATACTCAAATCAAAGCCGCAAAAGCAAAGGGCCAAAGGACGCCGCCCATTACATGGTAACGTCAGGTACACAATTCTTCGGCTATGGATCGCTGGTCAATCTGGCAACGCATGACTACCGGAACCCACGCAAAGCAACGGTTCAGGGTTGGCGGCGTCAGTGGGTTTATGCCGCAAATCGCAATGCTTCCTTTCTATCCGTTACGCCTGACCCGCAGACATCCATCCAAGGCATGATTGCCGATGTAACAGATCTGGGCTGGAAAGCATTGGATGCACGCGAAGCCGCCTATAATCGGCACGCATTGCAATCACGCGATCATGCAGGCGTTCATATTTATCAGGCCAATCCCGATTATGTTGACCCGACCGCCCAACACAAACCCATATTACTCAGCTACATTGATTGCGTGATACAAGGCTTTTTGACACATTTCGGC
>JAJFHY010000238.1 GCA_021775375.1 Amylibacter sp.
CGACTCTCCACGCTGCCATCGATCCCAAATCTCTGACTTCTGTTTAACCGTATAAAATGTACGTTGACGATACTTCATGATGCTCACTCCATCTTTCCAAAAAGATTAAAGTGTTGCATCGACCAATTGAAACCACCGGACATAGCTGCCTTTTCGACAGAATATTTTCACCATTTGGCTTTGACAAATTGTACAAATAACCTAGCCTATAAGTGTCCCTTTATTAGGAGGCGAATTTTTCAATGCCACAAACTTTTGCTCTAAAAATCCTGACGTCAAACAAATTGTGAGATTTAATATAATAAATGCATAAAATTTCAATTAGGTTAGTTGTTATTCACTTTATAATTATTTGGTGTGCAACTTTTACAGGTAGTTTCATTATAGGTTTCACATCCGGTTTTTTGGGTAAAGAAGCACCCCCCCTACTATTTGGCGTGGTAACTTGGCTTGCCGTTTTCACTACAACGCTTTGGATAACGGTAAGATATAAAATTTCTTGGACCCATTTTATTTTGCTATTTCTTCTTCTTAACGCCAGCAGTCTCTTCAATTTACTTTTCAACCATATTTCTTTGAATCAAGTATTACTTGGCAATCTTTTCATCACAATATCTGGAGTGTTAGCCAAATTTGCTGGTGATGCATATTGCAGACGAACCAATTACAAATGAGGTAATATGGGCTCAAACCAGTCATCTGACTATTTTACTCACCCAACTTCGCATGCACCTCATCGAGGTCAATCTCACCCACGGGCATTTTATTGCTTGGGTCTTGTGGGTCATATTTGAATAAGACGAAATCGCGTTTGTATATCTCGTAAACCAGATGCATCGACAGGTCGTCAAAATAATCCTCAACCGGATGTGCGCGTTTAGGGCCGTGGCCTTGGCTTTCGTTAAAGCGCGGCATGGTGTCGATATCCAGATCATGGCTTGAATTGACGTTTTTCAAGACCTCTTTCATGCCTGATTTGAAGTCTTCTGTCGCTACAATTTTATTATAGCGGCCACCGTTTTTGATAAGTGTAGAGGCATGGCCTGCAACGGCTGACCAGTGAATATCGGGATCCATTGGGCGGCGGTATGTGATGGTGTCGCGGGCAAACAGCAAGAAACGGCGGAAAGATTTTATCTGGTCGAAATCACCTGATGATTCAACGCCGTATTGGCGGGATAATTTTGGAACCAGATTGCCGCGATAGGGTTTACCGTTGCGTTGCGTACCGCAGATTTTATCAAAGAATGCGGACAAGACGCGTGCGTAAGGATTGCGTACGCACGTGAATGTATACGTGTCCTGAGATGTTACTCTTTCAGTGATGGCAGACTGGCTGTCTTCGATACCCCATTTGTGGATACCGCTTTTGGCATCATGGATATCACCATCATAAAACTTGCCATGATCGGAATAGAACATAATCTGTCCGATGGTCGAGCAGGCGCATTTGGGTATTACGCGGTACACAACACTTTGGCTTTCAGTCATCCAAACCCCGGGGAAACCCATATGCACTACCTCTTGTTGATGCTTTCATTAGCATTTTACCGATACAGACTTATCTGTTAAGCAGCAAAAAGCCAAGATAAAGTGTTTACCTAACGATGGGCGGCCGCAAACAGGGTTCGGGCAAAGGTTATGCAGCAAGAATGATAAAGATCGCGTATATTCTATTGTGTCACAAAGACCCGGATTCCATTGTGCTTCAGGCAAATGGTTTGACAGCGTCAGGCGATTTTATAGCAATTCACTTTGATGCAAGCGCGTCAGCTGCGGAATACCAGCAAATCAAGGATGCGCTGGCGGATAACCCGAATGTGACCTTTGCAAAAAATGTCAAATGCGGGTGGGGTGAGTGGTCTTTGGTACAGGCTTCTTTGAATGCGATAGTCGCGGCTGAACAGGCTTTTCCGACAGCGACGCATTTCTATATGGTTTCAGGTGATTGCATGGCGATCAAGCCGGCAAGCTATGCGCATCGGTTTTTGGAAGAACGCAATAAAGATTTTATAGAGTGCGAAGACTTTTTCGGGTCTGAATGGATTAAAGTCGGCATGAAAGAAGAGCGCTTGATTTATCGCCATTGGTTTAATGAACGCTCACAGAAAAACCTGTTTTATACATCAATGAATATCCAGCGGAAACTGGGGTTGAGACGCGATATTCCCAAAAATATTGAAATGCGCATCGGCTCGCAATGGTGGTGTTTACGCCGTAAAACTGTTGAGTCCATTCTGGAGTTCATAAAACAACGCAAAGATGTGGTGCCATTTTTCAAAACCACATGGATCCCAGACGAATCTTTTTTTCAGACGCTTGTGTGCCATCTTGTGCCTACCGAGGAAATTGACCCCAGAACGCTGACGTTCCTGATGTTTTCCGATTACGGGATGCCGGTCACGTTTTTCAATGACCATTACGAATTGCTGCTCTCGCAAGAACATCTGTTCGCCCGTAAAATATCGGCCCATGCAACTGAGCTAAAAGAGCGGCTAAGCCAGCTTTATTCCGGGCCTGATATCGATCTGAATATTACCAATGAGGGTCGCCGGCTTTATAATTATCTAACAAAACGCGGCCGGCACGGTCGCAGATACGCACGGCGGTTTTGGGAAAAAGAAGCTAGTATCGGGCGCGAACGTGAATTGCTAATTTTGGTGTGCAAAAAATGGCACGTTGCAAAACGGCTGCTGGATGCTGTGACAAAGCAGCAAAATATAAAAGGTGTTGCCTATCTATTTGACGAAAGCGATACGCAATTACCAAATGTTGGCGGTATCGAGAAAACGATTGAAAAACGTGGGCGACATCGCAGATCATTTGTCCGGATGATATTTGAGGATTTGACAACAGACCGTTTAATCATCTGTCTTGACCCGGGAAATATCGAGGTTCTGGATGATTTTTACGGCGACCGCGCTACGGTTAAGACCCTGGAAATTTCCTGCAGTTTTACAAATGACTATATTCGCGGCCATGCAATTCGTTCCGGCATTGCAAATGAAAACAGCTCGGAGGATGCTCTGGCCCGCCTTGTCCCAACTGTACGGCAAGATTTGGCGTTTGAAAGCGACCGAATCCGCGACCGCAATTTTCCGCATCTCTATTCGATTTCAGACAAAAACAAGCCCGAAGAAAACATGATGCAAATCTCGGCGTTTCTGGATGTAGGTGAAGAAAAGGCCCGCCAAATTGCTGAAACCCCCTATTTATTTTCCGATTAAGATGAGGAGCCACCAATGGCCTACAATTACGACCCCGAAAACATTTTCGCCAAAATCCTGCGTGGTGAAATTCCCAATGATACGGTGCTGGAAACCGAGCATGCATTGGCATTTCGTGATATCGCGCCACAAGCCCCTAATCATGTTTTGATCATCCCGAAAGGCGCTTATGTCAGTTTTGATCACTTCGCAGCCGAAGCCGGCGCAGACGAGATTGTTGGTTATATCCGCGCCGTTGGCGCCGTTTGTAAAATGCTGGGGGTTGATCTTGGGTCGGATGGTGACGGCTACCGCATGATTGCGAATACAGGCAAGAACGGCGTGCAGGACGTGCCGCATTTGCATGTGCACATTCTGGCAGGCAAGTTTTTAGGCCGCATGTTGCCGAATATATGAACGCATAATTGCATTGCAGCACACATGGCTTGCGTCTAATATCACACCGATAATATGAGTGACAGGAACCGATAATATGGCCCATGATGCCCCCGAAATTGTAGAAGTAAGCAAAACCCGCGTCGCGTGTGATGGCGGCGTTGGTGGACACCCGCGTGTGTGGCTGCAAATGCCAAGCGATCAAAACTGGGTTGAATGCCCTTATTGCGACGCCAGGTTTGTCCTGAAAGAGGGCGCGGACGCGGGACATTGACGCCCGTGGGTTTTGGCAAAGGCCACCATCTGCAACTGATTGATGTCTCGGGTTTTATTTTCCGCGCATACCACGCATTACCGCCTTTGACGCGTAAATCCGACGGGTTTCCCGTGGGCGCGATCAGCGGGTATTGCAACATGATCTTCAAGATGGTCGAGGATCAAAAGGGCCATGATGCGCCCACGCATGTGGCGGCAATATTCGATCACAAAGGCAAGACGTTCCGGTCTGACATCTACCCCGAATACAAAGCAAACCGCCCACCTGCGCCAGAGGATCTGGCACCGCAATTTCCGATTATTCGTGATGCTACACACGCGTTCAATCTGGCCTGCGTTGAGGTTGAAGGTTATGAGGCCGATGATATTATCGCCACTTTGGCCGTGCGCGCGCGGGATGCCGGTGCGCGGGTGACAGTAATCTCGTCCGACAAGGACTTGATGCAGGTCGTGGGCGGCGGTGTTGAAATGTTTGATGCAATGAAGAACCGGCGCATCGGCATTGAACAGGTCGAAGAGAAATTCGGTGTTGGTCCTGATCGTGTGATCGATGTGCAATCTCTTGCAGGTGACAGTGTGGACAACATCCCCGGCGCACCCGGTATCGGTGTTAAAACGGCGGCCTTATTGATCAATGAATATGGTGATCTGGATACATTGCTGGATCGGGCAGGTGAGATTAAGCAGCCCAAACGACGCGAAACACTGATCGATAAAGCAGATCAAATCAGGGTTAGCCGTAAACTGGTAAAATTGGTCACGGACATGCCTTTGGACGTGGATTTTGATGATCTGGAAATCCAAGACCCTGACCCTGATGTCTTGTTGGAGTTCTTGGCAAGCATGGAATTTCGGTCGATGACCGCGCGCATTGCAACCAAATTGGGTGTTGCGCCACCCGCTATGCCCGAACCCGCTATAAGTGGGGGATCACCCGCTTCTGATAGCAATGGCGCAGTTGCGCCGCTTGTGCCGATAGACCCGGATAAATACGAATGCGTCCGCGATGCGGCGGCGTTAAAGGTCTGGATTGATCGGATCAAGGGTCGTGGGTACGTGGCGTTTGATACAGAAACAACCGGTCTGAACGAGATGGTCGTCGATCTGGTCGGTATTTGTCTGTGCGTGGAGGCAGGGCAAGCCTGCTATATTCCGCTGACCCACAAAGAAGGCGAAGGCGATCTGTTTGGCGGTTCTAACCTTGCAGAGGGGCAGATCGGGCTGGATGAAGCTTTGGCGATGTTAAAGCCGGTTCTGGAAGACCCCGCGATTATGAAAATCGGCCAGAATATGAAGTATGATTTCAAGATCATGAAACGTTACGGCGTGACCATATCGCCTGTGGATGACACCATGCTGCTGTCTTATGCGCTGCATGGCGGGATGCACAATCATGGTATGGACGCACTTTCGGATCGTTATCTGGATCATAAGCCGATCCCGATCAAAACTCTGTTGGGCACGGGCAAATCGGCGATCACTTTCGATCAGGTGCCGATAGATGATGCAGTGAAATATGCCGCCGAAGACGCTGACATAACCTTGCGACTGTGGCAGAAATTCAAGCCGCTTTTGCATGTGGAAAACGTCACACGTGTCTATGAAAAAATGGAACGCCCACTGATCCCAGTGTTGGCGAAAATGGAAATGACCGGCATCAAGGTGGATCGCGACCAACTTTCACGCATGTCGAACAATTTCGCGCAGCAAATGGCAGGGCTGGAAGCGGAAATTCACACGCTGGCTGGCGGTAGCTTTAATGTAGGCTCGCCCAAACAACTGGGTGAGGTTCTGTTCGATCAGATGGGGCTTGAGGGCGGCAAGAAGGGCAAGACGGGTGCTTATTCTACCGGTGTCGACGTGCTGGAAGATTTGGCTGCCGAAGGTCACGCGTTGCCTGCAAAAGTGCTGGACTGGCGCGGTATGTCAAAGCTGAAAAGCACCTATACGGACGCACTGCAAACGCATATCAACCCCGATACTGGGCGTGTGCATACATCCTATATCATATCGGGGGCCAGCACCGGACGAATGGCGTCCACTGATCCGAACCTGCAAAACATTCCCGTACGTACCCCTGCGGGTCGTCAAATTCGTGAAGCGTTTGTAGCAGATGAGGGCAACGTTCTGTTGTCGCTGGATTACAGCCAGATCGAGCTGCGGATTTTGGCGCATATCGGTAAAATCGATGCCTTAAAGCAGGCGTTTCTAGAGGGCAAAGACATTCACGCGATGACCGCGTCCGAGATGTTCGGCGTCCCCATAGAGGGCATGGACCCGGCCATTCGCCGTCAGGCTAAAGCGATCAATTTCGGGGTGATTTACGGAATTTCGGGTTTCGGGTTGGCCCGCAATCTGCGGATACCAAGGAAAGAGGCGCAAAGCTTTATCGACACTTACTTTGAGCGTTTCCCAGAGATTAAAACCTATATGGACGACACTGTCGCATTCGCCAAGGAACACGGTTTTGTCCAGACCCTGTTCGGGCGGAAAATCCATACAACCGAGATCAACGCCAAAGGGCCGCACGCGGGCTTTGCCAAGCGTGCCGCGATTAACGCACCTATTCAGGGCACTGCCGCAGACGTGATCCGTCGTGCCATGATCCGCATGCCTGACGCCATCGCGCACTTACCTGCCAAGATGCTGTTACAGGTGCATGATGAGTTGATTTTCGAAGTGCCGAAAGATGCAGTGGATGAAACCGTCAGTGCGGTGCGCAATGTTATGGAAGGTGCTGCCATGCCGGTGGTCAAGCTGGATGTGCCGCTGATTGTGGATGCGGGACAAGGTGCGAATTGGGCTGAGGCGCATTGATATGATGAATACAGGCCCTGATTTTGGACTGTTTTTGTGTAATAAAAGGGGCTTAACTTATGTTGCTTAAACAAATATTTCCAGTTGATAAAATTTATGTACCTGTGAAACGCATGAAAACACTGGAGCCTGCCAAAGTAGAGGCAATTGCCGAGAGCATACTGGAAGAGGGGCAGAAGACCCCAATTCGATTACGAGCAGGCAAAGACAGATTTGTTTTGGTTGAGGGGTTGCACCGTCTAGAAGCAGTCAAAGCATTGGGCGAAGAGACGATAGAGGGGTGTTTAGTAAACGCTCGCTTGCATTAATCGTAATATCTTTAATCAAATGAGGATACCATTGCTGCTATGGTGGATGTACTGCTTATCGTGGATGCGGGTCAGGGCGCGAATTGGGCCGAGGCGCATTAACCCCCAATTATAAAGTATAAAACTAGCACTATCAATGTTATGCTTAGGTTTATGCCTTTATAAACGGGAGTGCAAAATGCCTATTGATACCGATTACCTGATCATTGGGGGCGGTGCATCAGGCATGGCATTTGCGGACACTCTTTGTACTCAAACCGATGCTACGATTACAATTGTTGATCGTGGGCACAGCCCTGGAGGGCATTGGAACCACGCATATCCTTTTGTACGGCTTCACCAACCATCATCTTTTTACGGTGTTCCGTCTAAAGAATTAGGGCGCAATACGATTGATACGGCTGGTGGAAATGAAGGTCTATATGAACTTGCAAGCGGCAGCGAAGTCCGTGGGTATTTCCAACAGGTATTGGATCAGACGCTTTTACCGTCGGGGCGGGTGCGCTATTTTTCAAATAGCGAGTACCGGAATGATGGCCGCATATATTGTACTCTCTCAGGTAAGGTTCATGATGTTTCGGTGCGCATAAAAACTGTTGATACCGGTTATACTGGTGGAAAGGTTCCGGCCACGCACACAAGAAAATTTGACGTGGGCGCTGATATTAGCTGTGTTACTCCTTGCCAGCTTGCCGATATTGGACATGCAGCTGATCAATACGTGATTATAGGTTCGGGAAAAACTGGTATAGATGTTTGTCTTTGGTTGTTGGCACAAGGTGTCCTGCCTGATCAAATTATATGGATAATGCCGCGCGACGCATGGTTCATTGACCGGTGTGGGTTTCAGCCAACGGAGGAGTTTTTTGATATACGGCTCCAATTGGCGGTAAATGAGAACGAAGCCATCATCTCTGCAACCTCTTTTGACGATCTGTTTGATCGGTTGGAAAAAGCAGGGAGTTTATTGCGGTTGGATCCAAGTATAAAACCAACAGCTTATAAGTGCGCCACAGTCACAGTGAAAGAGCTTGAAACCTTACGGAAAATTAAAAATATCGTGCGCTTGGGGCACTTAAAGCAGATATCTGATGGTCAGCTTGTTCTTGCAAATGGGGTATATGAAACAAAGAAAAACACTGTCTATGTGGATTGCTCGGCTTCCGGTATCCCAAAGGTCGTTGCCACGCCGGTTTTTGATAAAGACCGCATCACGGTGCAATGTGTTCGCACCTGCCAGCCAACGTTTAGTGCTGCATTGATTGCTTATATTGAAGCAACCGAGGCTGATGATGCGCGTAAAAATAATCTATGCGCGCC
Organism: Amylibacter sp.; assembly: GCA_021775375.1. Classification (GTDB taxonomy): domain Bacteria; phylum Pseudomonadota; class Alphaproteobacteria; order Rhodobacterales; family Rhodobacteraceae; genus Amylibacter. The sequence goes on from JAJFHY010000238.1 coordinate 8,324, forward strand.
TATTCCCTATCCAACGGACGATAAAGACTGGATTTCCCAAAAATTTATTTCAGGGCAAAACCAACTTGCATGGATGCAAAATGAAGCAGTCAGGAATTGGCTAAAAGGGTGTCGTTTGGATGTATTTAAAAGTGGACAGACGCCGAGTGTTAGAACCTCGGAACAAGATGAATTGTCATTGAAGCTGAAGGAAACATTTTTCCCGACATTCTCTAAATTGAAATCCTTTATGGATGATATGAAGGCAAATTAGCTTCGATGTGAGGATAGAGAAAAAGCGGGATAACTGGCGCATTAGCCTGCCCCCTTCATCCGGCTTTCCTCAGTTGACGGTACATATGTCCGATGTGCGAAACCGTTCAACGCTTTCCAAACCGCGTCAGAGATTTCGGTAAAGGGTTCGGCATTGCCCACGTCCGCACGCATCACACCTTTGGCAATCATCGGGGCGATGATGTCTATACCTTCGGGCAACGTTTCCAGCTTGCGGTCCGCCAGAGCGCAGCCCAGTGACAACCCGCAAACGGCACCGTCATGTGTGCCCTGTAATGTATCCAAGGTTGCGCGATAGTCAGCACAGTTGCCATCAACCGCTTCAAGCAATGTCAAACATTGTTCGGCACCGTTTACACCATGGGCACACAGCCAGCGGGTGGCTTTGGCCATTTCTTCGGCCTCGCCCCAATGATAACCGGCGCCGCGGGCGGCTTTGCGGCAATGTGTTTCGATTTCGATTAAAGCATAATTCGTCATTGGTTCAAACTCGGGTAGGCCCAGTCGTCGGATGGGCCGTTGGCTAAATCATCCGGGAAGGGGGCGTTTTGGTACATGCAGATGCGCAGCCAGCGGTCTGATCTTGGATCAAACTTGGTGGCGCCGAAGAACGATAGTTTGCAGCGCAGCATATCGATCGGCAGCATATCCGCGCTGATCTGATTGTCGCGCATTTCTGCATAGGGCAGTTTTTGGGTCAATTGCGCACGGCGGGCTACTTGGCGGTGCTCCGGGCGCATCATCAGGACATCTGCCAGCAAGGCGTCAGATGGCCATGTTTCCAGCGTCTTGCGAAACGCATCCATGTCGCGCGCAATGCAATGCGGAGTTTCCAACTCGCCACCGTCTTCTTCAAAGCGTTCGCCCAGACGTGGTTCCAGTTTTTCTTCGGAAACATACCAGAAGCGTGCCGAGTTTTCGCGGCGGGAATAATCTACGCCGAAAGCCCATTCATAGTTTTCGTGAATGCAATCCAAAGTGTCGGCCACGGTTTTTGTACCATCAATCTGGAATGTTGCGGCTTCATCGGCTTTCATGGTGTTTGCCAGATCATCCACCAGATCCCCGTAGGGTTCCAATAACAGGCTAACCAGTTGTTCCTGACCTTCAAAGCCCAAGGCACCGTCGGCCCATGCCATCAATGCATCCCACGCGTAATCGACGGATAAATCCTGCGACGCGACATGATCGGAAAGGGCGGATAAATCAGCCCGCAAACTGTTGATTTTTTCAATCTGTAGATCGTGTTGAGAGTGCCAGTCGTTTGCGTTCTGTATTGCGCGGTTCAGAAAAGATATGAAGCAACCCTGTTCACCTGCAGAAGCTGTTTTCACAGATCGCACCCGTGACAGAGCCTCTTCGCGTGCGGCAATCCAGCTGTTCAGCAGAGCCGGGTGGTATGTCAGAAACGGGGCCATGCCCAGACCGGTGGAATTGCCGATGCCAAACTGGCGGCGTAAATGCGGCTCCAACGTTGTGGCCTTGTCGCCGCCTTTTGCGCGGGCGGCGTGTTCGACCAGATCCATCACGAAAGCGCGGGTCAGGAAAACGCTGAGCATTTCAACGCTGAATGAATTGGACACCATTGGGCGGTCGATATAGCTGGCCCGATCGGCGGCACCTAATTTACCGTTACCGTAAACGGCGGTAGTGCGCATCAAATAGCCGACATCCATAACTTTTTGTGTATCTGGTTGGCGGCCTTCGGCCAATGCATCAACCACATGCGCCCATAGGCGAACCGATCTGTTGGCGCGGCTGACGGAAAGTTCAGAACTTGAAACGCGACCAGCTTCCTGAACCGGTACGTTCTTTGAAAGTCTTTGCAAATCAGCTTCTGTCGGAATGCCGTCAAACAGGGTGAAAGTGGCGTCCCAAGCATGTGCAATAACCCTGTCCGAGCGTAATTCATCAGGCAGATCATGGGCAAAGGCCACAAGCGAGTAGGTGTGCGTCGGGCCGATGGCTGAGTAGACAGCGCGGCCAACACAATTGTCGTCAATCTCGAACAGCTTGACTTCGAACTTCCAGTTTTCAGCTTTCAGGCGGCGCAAAAGAACGCGCATGAAGCTAAGGCGGGATTGGTGGAATGCGCCCATTTGGGCAAGGCGCATGACTTTGTCGGGTGATCGCAGCGGAGCTTTCCAGTTGTCGGGTCTGTTTTCAGGTGTCATGACGCGGCCTCAAAGTTTTCATCATAGAAACGCAGCCAGTTTTCGCCCATGACTTTGCCGACATCCGTGTCGGTCAATCCAACGGCACGCAGGCCATGTTCGATGTTGTCAAAGTCGCGGTTGTCATTGAACCAGTTGGGCATTGGTGGAAAGCCCGCGTCAGATGCAGACCCTTCGCCGTAATCCATCTGTTTCGTCCAACGCCCTGTGCGCATCCATTCGACAATGCTGTCGGGCTGATCCTGACAAAGGTCAGTACCGATCCCGATATGGTCAATTCCCATCACATTAGCGGTGTCCGCGATCATTTGGCAGAAGCTTTCCAGCGTACAATCCGATTTGTCTTTCAGGTGATGCGGATAAACCGAAAAGCCCATCATACCGCCGGATTGCGCCAAAGCTTTCATAAGGTCATCCGATTTATTACGCAGGGCAGGATGCCAGCTATGCGGATTGGCATGTGTTATCGCGATAGGACGGCTGGATATTTCCATGGCCTCGAATGTAGAGCGATCTGCCGAATGGCTCATGTCCACCACCAAACCCACACGGTTCATTTCCGCGATTACTTCGCGGCCCATGCGGGTGATACCGGGGTCTTCGGCCTCATAACAGCCTGTCGCCAGCAAGGATTGGTTATTGTAGCTGAGCTGCATGAAACGCGCACCCAACCGGTGGTGGATTTCCACCAGCCCGATGTCGTCTTCAATGGGCGACGGGTTTTGATAGCCAAAGAATATCGCGGTGCGTCCGGTTTTGCGGGCAAGCCGCACATCCGCGCCGGTTAACCCCTGAAAAATCAGGTCGGGGAACTGCTCAAACCAGCGGTTCCACTGTTCCATGTTTAAAACCGTTTCGCGGAAGTTTTCATGGTAGGCTATGGTGACGTGCACCGCATCGACACCCCCCTCACGCATTTGGCGAAATATTTTTTCCGACCAGTTGGCGTATTGTAAATTGTCGATGCGATACGGTTTTGTCATGATGGTGTGCCCGAGCTGATGTAAGCAGTTTTCACAGTTGTGTAGAATTCTTTGGCATATTGGCCTTGTTCACGTGAGCCGTATGATGATTGCCCGCGGCCACCGAAAGGTACGTGGTAATCCGTTCCCGCAGTTGGCAGATTGACCATAACACAACCGGTTTGCGCATTGCGCCGGAAGTGGCTGGCGCGTGCAAGATCTTTGGTTATGATGCCTGATGTCAGGCCGAAACGCGTGTCGTTAACGGTTGCCAGCGCTTCTTCATAGCTGTCCACCTTGATGACGCAGGCCATCGGTGCGAACAGCTCTTCGCGGTTCACTTGCCACGCGTTGGACGTGCCTGCCACAACACAAGGCGTCATGTAATATCCTTCGGTTTCGCGCGATACATGTTCGCCACCCGTAAGAATTTCGCCGCCTTCTTTTTTTGCAAGTGCGACATTGTCCAGATTTTGGTTCAGCTGGCTCTCAGAAGCTACAGGGCCGATTTGGGTGCCGGCTTTCAGGGCGTTGTCGACGACCATGGCATTGGCGCCCGCCACGAAACGTTCAACAAACGCATCGTGGATGTCTTTGTGGACTATGACGCGAGAAGAGGCTGTGCATTTCTGCCCAGTACCACCAAATGCGCCGCCAACCGCACACGCAATAGCGGTGTCCATATCGGCGTCGTCCATAATAGTCAGCGCGTTTTTTGAGCCCATTTCAAGTTGTACCTTGGTCAGGTTGCCAATGCAGCTTTGGGCAATGCCGATGCCGACCGGAGCCGAACCGGTAAAGGTGATGGCGTTAACCAGCGGGCTTTCGACCAAACGCTGACCCACATCATGACCCGGCCCCATAACCAGATTGAACAGGCCTTTGGGCAGATCTTGTTTGGCGATGATTTCAGCCAATGCAACAGCGGAAGCCGGTACAAGGTTTGCAGGTTTCCATACAACCGCGTTACCAAATGCTAGGGCCGGTGCTATTTTCCACACGGCGGTTGCTGTCGGGAAGTTCCACGGCGAAATGATGGCAACCACGCCAACAGGTTCGCGGCGTACGTCAATTTCAATACCGTCACGCACAGAATCCGCATTATCGCCGATCTGGCGTAGGGTTTCGGCGGCATAATAGGTGAAGAACTGACCGGAACGATAAATCTCGCCTTTGCCTTCGGCAATCGGTTTGCCTTCTTCACGGGCCAGCAATGTACCCAACTCTTCGGCGCGGTCGATCAGTTCCTGGCCGATTGCCATCAAAGCTGCATAACGTTTTTCAATACCTACCGTGTTCCAGATTTTTTGGGCCTCGGTTGCTGCCGCAAGTGCTGTATCCAACTGATCGCTGGATGCCTGGGCATAAAGACCGATTACATCGGATAAGTCAGAAGGATTGCGGTTTTCGATTTCAGAGCTGCCAGCGACCCACTCGCCGGCGATGAAATTTTTAAATGAAGGGGCCAATGAACGATTCCTTATCCAGATACAGAAGATTTATGGCAGATTATTGGATATTAGTCATTTCAGTCAAACTTAAAAAATTGAAACTTACTTCAATAATTCTGAATTAACTTCAAAAATGCACGTTGCCCCACATAAGCCACCTTATCCGGCGCCCAAAAAGCCAGGATTTTACGGGTGTATTCAGGGGACTGCGGAATGAAAAAGTCCAGATCCGCGCTTAAATTCCTGCACGCCAGTTCCGGTAAAACCGTGATACCCAACCCTTGCTTGACCAATGCAATCAAGGAAGATGTGTTGCGCGCCCGCAGTTTTGCGTTTTTAACGGCCGCCTTGATTTCGGGTATATCGGTGGTTTCACATAAATGATTGCTGACAAATGGGTGATCCAGCAAACATTGCCAACTGTCATCTTTGGATATCGGAGTTTGTTTTGAGAACAAAACTCCGTATTGATCCTCGGCCAACTCATGGCATCCAAAACCTTGCGCTTTAAGTCCCGCATGATCGGATATAATACCAAAATCAATTTTCTGGGCAGTCAAATCAGCCATTACAGTAAAAGAGTCCGCGTCACTGAGTTCAATGGAAACGGTCGGGTAATCTGCCTGAAATCGGGCGATCAGCGAAGGTAGAATACTGGTGGATGCGGACGGAACCGCCGCTACACGGATAAGACCGGACGGGGTTCGCGCAAATTGCTGGATGGACGTGAGCGTGCGATCCAGCTGTTCCAGATCACGCAATGACTCTTTCAGGACGAAATCGCCTAACAGTGTCAGTTTTGATTTGCGATCAGTTTCAAACAATGGCGCGCCAAGGTGCTCTTCAAGCTGTTTCAACATCATCGAAATGGCCGAAGGCGTGCGGCCCAGACGGTCTGCTGCCTGTGCTAAATTCCCGCATTTCGCCACTTCTACAAAGTATCGCAGCATTTCAATTTTAATCGCCATCTGCCGCCTTTAGCGTTTGATCTGGTTCCAGCTTTATGGAATTCGCGATTAAGCGTCAAACGGCATCACCGATTAGTGAGGATATCTTTCGCATGGATTGTGGGCATGCTAGGCTAAAGTTTGAAAAATATTGAAGGATGAATTGATGGCACATTTAGGCTTGATCGGTATTGGTGTTATGGGCGGGGCTTTTGCGCTGAACTTGGCGGAAAATGGTCATGACGTCAGTCTGTTGGATCGCAGTGCGGAAAAAATGGCCGAAGCGGTTCAAGAAGCCAAAGATGAAGGTTTGTCGGGCCGGTTGATTGCCTGTGCCGATGCCGAAGCATTCGTTAAATCCCTACCCAAGCCACGCTCTATACTGGTGCTTGTACCATCGGGCGGGCCGCTGGACAGTGTGATCAAGATGCTTAAACCGCAGTTGGACAAGGGCGACCTAATCGCTGATCTGGGCAATTCGAATTATACCGATACCGAACGCCGTGTGGCAGAGTTGGAAGACACAGGATTGTTGTTTCTGGGCATGGGCATTTCGGGCGGTGCAGAAGGTGCGCGCCACGGCCCGTCGATTATGGCGGGTGGATCGAAGGCAAGCTGGGCGCGGGTGAAGGGCCCATTACAAGATAGTGCTGCGAAATTTGAGGAAGAGCCCTGTTGCGACTGGTTCGGCCCGGGCGGTGCGGGGCATTTCATCAAAATGCTGCACAACGGGATTGAGTATGCAGACATGCAGCTGATTGCAGAGGCTTACGGGTTGATGTCGAACGGCTTGGGCATGAGTGCGACTGAAATCGGCGCAGTGTACAAAGACTGGAATAATGGCCCGCTGAATTCCTATCTAATCGAAATAGCTGCCGAGGTTTCTTTGGCGACTGACCCGAAAACGGGCAGTGCAATGCTGGATATCATTCTGGACAAGGCAGGGCAAAAGGGTACGGGTCGTTGGTCGGTGATTGAGGCTTTGCATCTGGGGGCGCCTGCCAGCATGATGGCCGCAGCCGTTGAGGCGCGGAACATTTCGGCTGATATTGAAACGCGGCTGCAAATGGAAGCGGCATTCGGACCGTCGCCCAAGCCTATTCCGAAAGACATGGCACCAAAGAAAAAGGCTTTGGGAGCTTTGGAACAAGCTATGCTTGCGGCAAAGGTTTGCGCCTATGCACAAGGCTTTGAAGTATTATCGCGTGCCTCGGACAGCTTTAACTGGAACCTTGATCTGGCGGCGATTGCGCGGGTTTGGCGCGCCGGCTGTATCATCCGCTCGGTATTTTTGGACGAAATATCTGATGTTTTTGACGGAAGTGATGAAAAACATCTTATGCTGTCGCCGGTGTTTCAGGATTATATGAATGTCAACGCCCCCGCATTACAGGCGGTGTCGTCTTTCGGGATTATAAACGGCCATGCCTTACCGGCCATGACTGCCGCTTTGAACTATCACAACATGCGCCGTACGGGGCGTTCCACCGCGAACATGATCCAAGGTCTGCGTGACTATTTCGGTGCGCATACGTTCGAGCGGATTGATGACCCAGACGTAAAGGTGAATGGGCCGTGGCATGATTGATATCCGAAAGCAAAGGTCGGGTCGGATTTAGATGTGATTCTGGCACAACGTAAGGGCAGAAGGGTCGTTGTCGTGGCGCATGCTGAATAATAAAGCGGCTTTAATTTGCGTTCATTCTGACTGACAAATACAGTGCACTAGGAAAAGAGTAGGTAACCACCACGTATGAAACCACACCGTTCACCCGCACAAATCAGTGTTGAAGCTGAAACTTGGCTTAAAAACGCATATGATCAGGCAAATATTGATAGATCCATCGTAGAGCAGCGCCAGTATAATTATAATAACAGCCTGCCTATTTCTCAAAAAACACTAAAACATCACAAAATCACGACATCAGAGATAAAAATCAATGGTGTTAATTGTATGGTTCTTAACCCGTATAAACGAAAAAAGAACCGCACAATTTTGTACGTTTTCGGGGGCGGTTTCACTGTTGGAAGCCCGCTTGAAGATATCCCCATAAGCGCATCACTTGCCGCGAAAACTGGTGCGCAGGTCATATCACCGGCATATCGATTGGCCCCAGAGCATCCTTTTCCTGCTGCATTAGATGATATTTCAGCGGTTGCACGGCAGATTTTTACCAATGACCATAACGCATGTATTGCGGGCGAGTCTGCGGGGGCAAACCTTGCTTTGGCACTTATGTACCGTCTAAGGCTGACCAATCAACCTGTGCCACGAGCGGCTGCACTTTTATCGCCGCCAACTGATAAAACTATGCGTGATGATAGTTTTCATGCGGGACGCGATCCCACATTAAATCCAGCTAGAATAAAACAGATTGAAGATGCATATATTGGCGATCACGATCGAGCCAATCCAGAAATATCACCATTATACGGCACATATGATGCCCATTTTCCACCATCCATAATTACAACGGGTACACGGGATTTACTTCTAAGTTCTTCCATTCGATTGGCACGTGTTATGCGCGAAGCAGGCACGCTAGTTGATTTGCGTGTTTGGGAAGGTATGTGGCATGTTTTTGAATTTTACCCAGAAATACCAGAGGCAGATGCGTCTCTTACAGAAATAGCTGGGTTTTTAGAGCGTCATTTCTAAGCTTCCAACTCCACCGACGGAATAATCGGAAAGAACACGCCGCCTGACCATACACCGAACCAGTTTTGCCCGTCATGT
>JAJFHY010000239.1 GCA_021775375.1 Amylibacter sp.
AACCAACCAAACTTGAATGCCACCTTTCGTGGTGATCTCTTGAATATCGGTTTCTGCGAAAACCGCAGTAGTACAAAACATCCATGCGACAATGATCAGTAAAATACGCATAATCTTAACCTTCTGCCTGCGGTGACAGCCACGCTGTTACCGAATTATTCGCATTTAATACTTTCTTTGCAGCAGCCATGACATCTATTGGCGTCACAGCTTGCAATACATCCGGCCACGCCTGAACGTCTTCAATTGTCAATCCGGACGTCATGGCGGCACCGTAACGGCGCGCCAGTCCGGACAGGCTGTCGCGGGCATATATTTGCCCTGCCTTTGCCTGTGTCTTCAGCCGTGTCAAATGAGCTTCGTCGACACCCGTTTCAAGGAACGTATTCAATGCTGCATCAAGTGCATCTTCTGCTTGTTGTTGTGAAACGGTCGGGGCGGGCATAATGAACAGACCAAAGGTGTCTTTATCCAGTGATACCCCATCATAAAATGCTGAAACACTAAGTGCTACTTTTTGCTTTAACTGCAACTCTTGACCCAGATATGAGGTTATACCCGATCCGCCCAACAATTGCGCCAGCATTTCAAGTGCCGCAGCTTCTTTTTGATCCCCTGCCTTGCGATTGTCTGCCAGATATGTCCGTACCATTTGTGGCTGGTTTACGCGTGCATCTTTCATACTAATACGCAAAGGGGCCAGATGCGGTGGCTCTTTTGTGCGCACACGCTCTGGCAGGTTCGACGATGGTGTCAGAATGCCATAATATTCTTGCGCCAGTTTACGCACCTCATCAGGGGTTGTATCCCCCGCGACAATTAGAATTGCATTGTTTGGCGCGTAGTACTTTTTGTAGAAATCCAGTGCATCCTGTTGCGTTAATTGTTGAATCTCATGCCGCCAACCGATCGTTGGAACACCGTAACGGTGATTGAAAAACTGCATTGCGTTACGTTGCTCGCGCAGCAGCGAACTCGGGTTGTTTTCCACCCGCATATTTCTTTCTTCAAGAATCACATCACGTTCAGGTAAAACTTCTTCCTCGGATAAGATCAGATTTTGCATCCTGTCTGCTTCTAGCTTCATCATAAGCGGTAAGCGGTCTGCAGAAACCTTTTGGTAATATCCAGTATAATCGAATGATGTAAACGCGTTTTCCTGCCCACCATTGGCGGCAACAATTTTAGAAAACTCACCCGGAGCCATCGTATTTGTACCCTTGAACATCAAATGTTCAAGAAAATGCGCAATTCCGGATTTTCCGGTATGTTCATCGGCTGAACCGACTCGGTACCAAACCATATGCGTCACAACAGGGACACGATGATCTTCTATCACCACAACCTGCATACCATTTTTTAAGTCAAAAGATGTTACCGTCTCTGCGAATAATACCGATGGCATGAAAGTCCAGAATAAAACAATAAAACCTGTTACTATTTTCATGTCTATTACACCTTATGAATATATTTACAGAGTTTAACTAAGCTCAATCCAGCAATCAGGCAACATGATAAACATATTTGTGAAGCCAATCGGCTATTGTGCGTTTTCAGCCGGTACAGACGGTGTGCGAACACCCATGGCACGCAGGCGTGCTAGCTCGCCATAAGGTTCCAGTGATAACTCTTTGCGATGTGACAGATAGCCGTCGTCGTCACGGAACCATCTATCATAAAACCTTGCACGATTTTTCTTACTGAATTCTTTGTCTTCGGCGGCCAATGTCGCGCGTATATCCGGCGAAACACCGTACCGCGATGCTGACGCCACCAATAATTGCTCATTACGGTTTGTCTGTTTGCTATCTAATTGATCCGACTTGCCACCTAATGCGACAACGGCATCACTTTGAGGTTTTATATCTGCACGGTTAGTTGCACCCAATACGGGCTCTGGCAGCGTTGCATAGTCTTCGGGGTAAACCAATTCCTTGCTGGGTAGAACTGCAAATTCGTCAGGCCCCGCATCTTTTAATCTAAAATTGCCATTCTTACCATATACTGGATTGGTGTCACATGCTGACAACGCGACAACAAGTGATAGTGATATGATTAATTTTAGTACTTGAACAATCATATTCTACCCATACCTCACAAACTCTTTCGTGATGCTGTTTAACCTAGAATCAAACCCGCGTCACGCACTCTTCTTCAGCTTATCAGAAAAGAGTATCAAGCCAAATGCGCCAATGAAAATAGTGGCATCCGCAATATTAAAGGAAAATGGATTGTTAATCCCACAACACGACATGTTCAAAAAATCGGCAACAGCGCCATACATAATACGGTCAACGATATTACCAAGTGCACCGCCCACAATGCATCCCAGAAATAACGCAGCCAACCACCCATTGAATTTTCTCGCATACCAAATAACTGCAAGCGAAACAATCAACGCGACGGCAATCAATACCCAGCGCATTGTTTCCGCGCCATTTGAAAACAGCCCGAAGTTGATACCCGCATTCCAAGCCATACGAAAATTCAACAAGGGGGGTAAAACGTCAATCGCGAGCTTTGTTTTAAGATCAAGATACTCGACAACATACCATTTGCTGATCTGGTCAAGCAAAAATGTCACAAGCGCAATGATTAATGTTTTACCCAAACCCGATACCTCTAGTGCCTGAAATGGCGCATGCCAGTATACACCATAGCCAAGCCTGCTTCATCAGCCGCTTTGATCACTTCGTCATCACGCATGGAACCACCCGGTTGAATTACTGCCGTTGCTCCTGCCTCTGCTGCTGTTAGCAAGCCGTCTGAAAACGGGAAAAACGCATCAGAGGCCACGACTGACCCTTTTGTCAAAGGAGCAGACAATCCCATTGCATCTGCCATGTCCTGTGATTTACGTGCAGCAATTCGGGTACTGTCAACGCGGCTCATTTGACCTGCACCCACACCTACAGTTGCCAAATCTTTCACATATATAATTGCATTCGATTTTACATGTTTCGCCACTTTCCACGCAAACAGCATATCGCGCAGTTCATCATCCGTGGGCGCGCGTTTGGTCACGACCTTCAGATCATCCAAACCGATAAAGCCGTTGTCGCGGTCTTGTATGAGATAACCACCGGATACTTGTTTCCAAACCTGCCCGCCAGTGCGGTTATCCGGCAAGCCACCTGTTTCCAATAGTCGTAGATTCTTTTTACCCGCGAAAATCGCTTTTGCCTCTTCACTAATCGAAGGTGCAATTACGACTTCGGTGAATATCTCGACTATCTGTTCGGCCGTCGGTGCGTCCAGCATCTGGTTCAGTGCAATAATTCCACCAAAAGCAGAAGTGCGGTCGCAATCAAACGCCGATTTATACGCTTCTGCCAATGTCGCCCCACGGGCTACACCACAAGGGTTTGCGTGCTTGATAATCGCACAGGCCGGTCCATCTGCAGGATCGAATTCTGCTACCAATTCAAACGCCGCATCGGTATCGTTGATATTGTTGTATGACAATTCCTTGCCTTGTAATTGATGTGCTGTTGAGACCCCGGCACGTATGCTGCCATCGCTATAAAAACTGGCAGACTGGTGCGGGTTTTCGCCATAACGCAACGTTTGGGTATGTGTTCCTGCAATCGCTTTGCGGCGTGGTTGCTCTTCACCGATCGCCTGCGCCATCCAAGTCGAGACTGCCGCATCATATGCTGCCGTACGCGCATAAGCTATTTGCGCCATCTTTTGACGATAAGCCAATGTAGTAGCGTTACCGTTTGCTTTCATCTCATCCAGCAAAGGTCCGTAATCTTCCACATCTACAACCGTTACAACAAATCCATGATTTTTTGAGGCTGCACGGATCATTGCAGGCCCGCCAATGTCAATGTTTTCGATGCAATCTTCATATGAGCCGCCCGCAGCAACGGTCGCTTCAAACGGATAAAGGTTCACAACCAACAGATCGATGCCTTTGATGCCATGTTCATTCATTGCCGCCACATGATCCGCGTTATCGCGCAATGCCAGCAATCCACCATGCACCATCGGGTGCAGTGTTTTAACGCGCCCATCCATCATTTCCGGAAAATCTGTGATCTCTGAAACATCTTTAACCGGAAGCCCTGCATCGCGTATCGCTTTTGCTGTGCCCCCCGTTGAAAGCAATTCAACATCGGCCTCGTTTAATGCAGAGGCGAGTTCAATCAAACCGGTCTTATCGGAAACGGATAGTAAAGCACGTCGGATGGCGACAGGGTTGTTAGGCATTTTTCAAGTCCTTTATGTGTGTTGCAATTGCTTACAACCAAGATAGCTAAACTGCCGCTAATTTTCTAAACGAGTCAGCAACCAGTTAATTTCGCCTTCATAATTTACAACGTGCGAAGTTACCACGATCTGTTTTGTCGCGCGTGGCCGAATTCGCTCTGATGTAAAATATAAGCTATCCTTTAATGCAAGCTTGCCGCCTGAGGCTTTGAATATCCACATTTCATTATTCGGTAATTGCAAAGACACCGCAGTTCCGCCCAAATCCAGAGCAGCCTCCACATCCGGCGCTATATGAAAGACGGCAACAAATGGAATACTCTGTCCTTCTTGATCCAAGATTGATTTATCAAAACGATTCCGGTTGCTTTCACCACCGCAATAAAAACGATCCGTTCCGGAAAGTGCGTAACCATGAGAGATTAGCTCTAATTTGCGTTCATAAATCAACCCATAATCCGCCTGATAACCGGTCTGAGATGCCGTTATAATCGACGTTGCATCCAATAATTTGTCAGACCGAAGGTATGCGACATCCATATCAGGATCCAAGGCAACTGCCCATGTTTTGCGTTGTTTTGCCTTTTCGGAAAAAATCGGCTGAAGCGAGGCCACCGTAAATCCTGTTGCAGCTTGGCTGGCATGTATTTGTGGCTCACTCAGATCATGGCCTGTTCCTTGGCTTTTGAAAATCGGATGATCTCCTGAGGAAAATTCCAGCGCCAATGAACAATCAAATGATCGTGCATAGCTTTCTATATCGGGTATCTTCCCTGTGTCCACGATCAGAACAGACGCGCCTTTTTCAACCCGCGAATAACCCATAATTTCATCGGCTGTAAAAGTCGCACGCGCACCGCTATCCGTGATTATCTGATCAATCCGCTTGGCCGTTGAACTGCAACCGCCATGAAATTCAGCCAAATTCCCATCGCCCATGCGCAATGTGCGGATTGCAGGTGCAATGATTTCAATAGCGTTTAACAATGCACGATCAGGTTTAAATGATGCGGATGTCATGCCCTGATCAACCCAAACCAATAAAGTGAAGATATCCAACAGCTCTTCCGGGTTGCGAGATGGAATCCCACCCGTTTGTGTGAAATAACTTTCACACTCCCCGGTTAATGCCTGTAGCGCGGGTTTTAAATCTTTGGAAAATTCCTCCAATGCCAAAGCGCTATATACATACCCCACCAACGCTTGAAATTTTGGGAAACCCTCAGGCGCGTATTGCCAGCGTTTCTTCAAAAACCGTGCATGATGTGAAATAGATGCAAAGTAGTTTTTCTGAGCTTCACCCGTGGTGTTGCCCATTAACATTATCGCGTGATTTATCATGCTGATAATGCGTGCGCCTGCCAATTCCGGCGTCCAGGCAAAACTATGACCATCACCGAAACGCACCAACCAATCTGCGAACCAACTTCTGGCAGTCAGACAACAATCCAATGACCCATTGGCCGCCAAATGATCCAGCCAGAAAAACCCATGGGCTTTTTTCTGAAAAGCCGGATTGTCCGGCTCGACATTCCAAATCGGCTCGTCAGGGTCTCTGACCAAAAGCCCGTCAACCAAAAAATTACCATCAGCCAGTTGCAAGCCTTTTTGCGCAGAACCAATATTATGGGCCATTGGTTGTGATATAAACGCCTTGGCAATTTTTCCACGCATAGTGCTGCGCGCCACAGCTTTGGTCTTACGATCCCTATGATCGTATTTCAGCTGTTGGTAAAGTTCTTGAACCTTTGTTGACACGCTTAAAATAACCCAATTTTACTTCTTAATCTTTTTAATAGTTAAGGAATTTTCTGTCACTCGGTTTTCTTTAGCAACCTTGCAATGAAGAAACCGTCCATTCCGCCATTTTCCGCCCAAAAAGATGGTAAAGTGCGCAAGCATCCAGTTTTTGTCAGCCATTCATCGGTCAAACCCAATGCATCCACATCAATCGGGTCAATTTGCGCTTGGTTATTGTTCTTTACAAATTCTGCAATCTGATCATCGCCTTCCCGTTTCAGCAATGAACACGTACTGTAAATCATCTGCCCGCCGGGTTTTAACCACTCAAAGGCATGTGCCAGCATCTGCTTTTGTAAAGCCACCAAACTGTTAATCGCATCCTTGTCTTTTAGATGCGGCAAATCAGGATGGCGGCGAATTGTCCCTGATGCTGTGCAAGGTGCATCCAAAAGTATTGCATCATACATAACGCCCGGCTTCCAAGTCAGAACATCAGCGGTCACAACTTTGGCCTTTAAGCCGGTGCGTTCCAGATTTTCCCGCACGCGCTCCAAACGGTACTTCGACAAATCCATTGCCGTCACATTGGCCCCAGCGGCCGCCAGTTGCATTGTTTTGCCACCCGGCGCTGCACAAAGGTCTAAAACCATTTTGCCATCAAGCCCTGACAAGCATCGCGCCGGCAAACTTGCGGCAAAGTCCTGCACCCACCATGCGCCTTCTTCAAAACCGGCAAGTGTCGATATCTGGCCGGCCCTTTGCAAACGCAAACTTCCTTTACCAATCAACTCCGCATCCAAAAGCGTCTGCAACTCTGGTATGTCAGCCTCATTCTTAACCGTAATATCCAAAGGCACGTCGCGGACATGAGCCTCTTCAATCAAAGACACCGCATCTTCACCATGATCTTTCAACATAATTGACCGCAAATAGTGCGGTAATTGTTGCGTTGGGTGGTCTTCCCAATGTGCGCGGCCTTCAACGTTTAACTTGCGACACACCGCATTGACCAACCCCGACAGATGCCCGGTTTTAAGATTAAGCTTGGTTAGATTAACCGCCGAGTCAATCGCTGCATGTGGGCTGATACCATCTACCAACAATTCAGCGGCACAAAGGCGCAGAATATGGCGCGCGCGTAAAGGCGGTTCTTTCTTCAGATAAAAATCCAATAGCATATCAATCGGTTCAAGATGTTTTAATGTGCTCATCGTCAGGCTTTGCGCCCGTGCGCGCTCTGACCCCGACAGCTTGCGCAATATATCACTGCCGGCATCTGTCATTTCAGACAATGGGCGGCTTTCAGACAAAACTCCGTCCAACATTTTCAATGCCGCGATACGCGCGGACAAGCCAGCCTTTGCCATTTTATCTTGCCTAACTCACATGGGTTTTAACTAGTCAGGCTTATGCCCGAAAGAATACCTAACAACCAGAGCATAAAATTGCGTATCTGCGCAAGCTGCGTTAAAGACAGCACACAATTGATAGGTTTAAAGATGACAACTGACAAAATCGAAAAAGCAAAGCGCGTAGAAGAGGCTGCCAAACGCGCCATATCCGAAGCAGCTGCGCGTAAAAAGAAACAGAAAACACTCGATGTGCCGACCGAACTGGGCGGCAGGGATGGCCCCGAACCAACTCGTTTCGGTGATTGGGAGAAAAAGGGCATTATTTCTGATTTTTAGAAAATTACATTTAAAAACACCAACTGCATTAACCCAATGATTACCGCTTCTTGCTCTACCTTACCCAAATTTGAGGTAGGCCATGCGATCCCTAGTACATTTATTAATCTTCGTTTCTTGTATTGTTCTCATCCCGTTTACAGTCAGTGCACAAAGCAAAAATTACACTTGGATGGTCTGGGAACAGCGTGCCGTTGACCCGCAACTATGCCGAAAAAAGGGCGTCTGCACGCCACAACGAAACTTCATCACACGACTTATTGAAGAACCCACGGAACAAAAAGCACGCGAAATGTTGGGCGCAATAGACCAACTTGCCATAATGCGTGGCACTCCCGTTGAACACCCCGAAGCACCTAAAATGTGTCGCAAAACCGAAGCCGGTAAAATACTCGGGTTCGACCCCGAGCTTTGGGAAATAAGCGATAAGCTGGCCGCGCTGAAAGGTTTGCAAGGCGTCTATTTTTCAGTGCAAGCGATAAAAGGCCCGAAAGGATACAAAGGTGCATTTGGTCTGGATTTACAAAATCCATGACAGATCGCTTTCACGCAGCAGGATTACCTGTCTTAACCGAAGATCAAATGGACCAAACACCCGGAAAGCCGCAACTGAACGTATATTTTTCGAATACAAAACCTGAAACCGGTTGCACATACAGTGTATTTGTCAGTTTCACGCAAACCATGCTTTTAACCCGTAACCACACCGTAAAGCTGAAAGTGGGAACATGGGGGGCATCAGGCGGACCGTCCGCTGACGACCCGAATACAAACGAATTAGGCGCGATTTTGCGTGTGATTGATAAGTTTTTAAGTGATTACAGACGCGCCAACGCCAATTAGGTCCTTACAGGCCCAGAACATCCAGCATGTCGTATTCACCGGGTGATTTACCTTGACCCCAAAGTGCAGCCTTTAACGCGCCACGCGCAAAAATCTGACGATCACTTGCCAGATGTCGCAGTACGATCCGCTCACCGTCTGCGGCAAAGATAACATCATGTTCGCCCACAACATCACCGCCGCGTATCGCATGAAAACCTATTTCTCCGCGCTTGCGCTCACCCGTGATGCCGTCGCGACCGCGATCCGCCACATCGTTCAACACAACACCGCGTCCCTCTGCCGCCGCCTCGCCCAGCATCAAAGCCGTACCGGACGGGGCATCAACCTTATAACGATGATGCGATTCCACGATTTCTATATCAAAATCCTCATCCAAAGCTTTTGCTACTTTTTTGGTCAATTGCATCAATAAATTGACCCCCAAACTCATGTTTCCTGCACGCACAATTGCACAATGTCGGGCCGCTGCCGCTAATTTGGCCAAATGACCTTTATTAAGCCCTGTCGTCCCGATCACATGTACCGCACGCGCCTGTGCCGCCAAGACCGAATGTGCAACAGTTGCGGCGGGTGACGTAAAATCTATAACAGCCTGTGATTTTGCAAAAACCTTCAGTGGGTCATCCGATACAATAATGCCGGTTGCATGCCCGCCCATACAAATCCCCAAATCCTGACCAATCCACGGATGGCCTTCTCTTTCGGTCACACCGGATAAAACTGCATCTGAATTCTCAGTCACAGCATTAATCAGCATCTGACCCATACGGCCAGAGGCACCAACGATTGCTATATGTGTCAGGTTAGGCATTTTAATACTCCGTACTTTCAAACATCCTTTAACTTGACTGCAAACCAAAGGCTAGCTTGCAGTCGCCCGCCAAGTCTCTTAAATGAGGCTGACCTAACGATTTACAGGATATATAGCATGCATAGCCCCGATGGCCCAAGTCAACGACAGCTGCGCGTAGGCGAAATGTTGCGACGTGCGATTTCTGATATTTTGGCGCGCGGCGATCATCACGATCCCGATTTAGCTAATATATCCATCACCATCGGCGAAGTGCGCACTTCGCCTGACCTGAAAAACGCAACGGTATTTGTTTACCCCTTGGGTGGACAGAATGCCAAACATATGGTTGCTGCCCTTAATAAAAGCAGCGGCGAGGTTCGATATGCGCTGACTAAAAACGTGACGCTGAAACATTCTCCTAAGTTAAAATTCATGATCGACACTACATTTGACCAAATGGATGAAACCAGTCGTTTGCTAAATCAGGAAAATGTGACACGGGATTTAGATGATGACGGCTCAGAAATCTAAGAAGCGTGATGTCGACGGTTGGCTGATAATCGACAAGCCTGCGGGCATCACCTCAACAGGTGTCGTGAATAAAATAAAATGGTTGTTCAAAGCAAAAAAAGCAGGGCATGCCGGCACACTTGACCCTGATGCAACCGGACTTTTGGCCGTTGCATTTGGCGAAGCAACCAAAACCATACCCTATATTATGGACGGGTTGAAAACCTATAATTTTGTCGTAACCTTAGGCGCATCAACGACAACGGATGACGCAGAAGGTGACATCATAGAAAGTCGCGCCCAACGTCCAAGCGATGACGACATACGAATGGCATTGCCTGATTTCACTGGGCTGATCACACAAACCCCCCCCAAATTTTCTGCTGTCAAAATTGATGGCGAACGCGCCTATACAGTAGCACGGCGCGGTGATGATGTTACTTTGGCCAGCCGCGCGTTATTCGTTAACAAACTTGAATTCGTAACGCGTATATCCGTTGATGAAGTTGAATTGACCATGCAATGCGGCAAAGGTGGATACGTGCGCTCCATAGCACGCGATCTAGGTGAAACCCTTGATTGCTTGGGTCATATAAAATGGCTGCGCAGACTGGACACAGGCCCATTTGATCTGGACCAAAGCGTAAAGCTTGATGGCATTGAAGCCCTTGAAAATATAACTGACAGGGATGCGTTGCTTTTGCCTATTGAAGCAGGCCTTACAGAACTTGAGCATGTCACCATAACCGGTCAAGCCGCTAACGATATACAACACGGAATGAGCGTTCCTGTGAATACAGATCCGTCAGGCCCCGATATTCCGGTTTGGGCAAACCACGATGGTAGAGCGCAAGCTATTGGCGTGGTTGAACATGGCACTTTCAAACCGAAACGCGTCATTCTACAACGTAACCCATGATTACCAAGACACACACCAAAGGCGATGCGCCGTCTATCGCGATCTATTCCGATTGTGAAAACTACCGCTACAGCCTGACCCGTATCTGGGATGAACACGCACCACGCGTTCTATTCGTCATGTTAAATCCGTCAACCGCAACAGAAGTGCAGAACGATCCCACTGTTGAACGGTGTGAGCGCCGTGCACGAACGCTTGGATATGGGGCGTTTTGCGTATGCAACATATTTGCGTACCGCGCCACGGACCCCAAGAAAATGCGCGCACAATCCGACCCCGTTGGCCCCGAAAATGACGTTACAATCATTAACGCGACCAACTGGGCCAATGACATCGTTTGCGCATGGGGAACACACGGTGCTCATCTTGATCGTGGCGCTGAAGTGGAAAAAATGCTGCGTGCGCAATCCAAGCCGTTAACCCATCTGGGCCTTAGCATTGCGGGCCACCCAAAACATCCTCTTTACATTGGATATAAAACCCAGCCACAACGCTGGAATGAATAATCAAACCAAAGGCCTATTAATTACCACACTCGGCGTCCTGTTTGTCGTCCCCGACGCGCTGTTTGTGCGTATTATCGAGGCTGATGGCCTGGCGATATCATTCTGGCGAAACTTCCTGACAGGTGCGTTTACACTAATTGGTTTATTTTTCATTTACGGCACAAAAACCCCACAGAAAATCATAAGCACGGGTAAATACGGGCTGATTTACGCAGGGTTCACTGGGTTTAGTTCTATTCTATTCGTTATGGCCGTTACAAATACCAGCGTTGCAAATGTTGTTTTCATCCTCGCCTCAATGCCTATTTTTGCAGCAATAACCAGCTGGCTCTGGTTAGGCGAACGCATCAGTAAACGTATGGTTTGGACTATTTTTCTAGTTGCCCTTGGCCTGTCAGTCATAGCCTTTGGCTCTGGCAGCAACGCTAACGCGCACTGGACAGGTGATTTATTGGCAATCGGTATTGCGTCTTCATTCGCAGTTGGCCTAACCGCCGCGCGCAAAGCAAAAGCGATATCAATGGTTCCCGCAATCCCGATTGCTTATATAGGGGCGGCATTGGCCGTGCTGCCGTTCACCTCACCCATGGATATTATCCCATCACAATGGGGGCTGGTTTTTCTGCACGGTGGATTTTTCATCCTGATCAGTACAACATTTCTAGCCTTGGGTCCGCGTTACATACCCTCAGCCGAGGTCGCGCTGCTGATCCTGCTTGAATCCGTCCTATCGCCACTTCTGGTCTGGTACTTCATAGGCGAAGAACCGGGTAGCTGGGCCCTGGTAGGCGGCGCAATTGTTATCAGCGTTTTATTTGTCTCAAATTTGATCGTTCTGATGCGCATAAGGCCCGCTAAAAGTTAAGCGGGCCACATGACTTATTTCAGTGTCGCCAATGCAGCTTCTAACTTTGCCTGAATATCCGCATCTTTGATGCGCCCGTTTTCCATATCGAAAACATCATAAAAACTGGCGACCGACAAATCAGCCTTTACATCTGCCCCGAAATACGGCGCCGACGTTTTTGCTGATCCAAGAACACTCGCAGCACCACCCGGCCCTGGTGAAGTTGCCAATATGACCATCGGTTTGTCCTGATACACTTTCCCGTCAATACGTGATGTCCAGTCGAACAGATTTTTATATGCGGCCGAATAATAGCCATTATGTTCAGCAAAGGAAATCAGCAGGGCATCGGCCGCACCGATTTTAGCTGCAAACTGGTGCGCAAGATCTGGTATTCCACCTGCTTCTTCACGATCACTACTGTAAATCGGCATCTCGTAATCGTTAATATCAAGCATTTCGATATCGGCATCTGTGATAATGTCCGCCTTCAAAACATCGGCAGCATGCGCCACCAATTGCTTGTTTATCGATTTGCTACTGTTGCTGGCTGCAAAAGCTAAGATTCTCATGGGTCTTCCTCATTTATTTTTTTGCAAGCTTGCATGTATCTTAAATATACACAATATATTAAAAAACACAGCTTATGTGCATTTTTGCAAAGGTCAACATGGATCACTGGAACGAAATCAGAACCGCCTATCATGTCGTCCGGCTGGGTACGGTCAGTGCAGCAGCTGATGCATTGGGCGTGCACCGTGCAACCGTGATCCGCCACATCGACACATTGGAAGCCAGTTTGGGTGACAAACTGTTCCAACGCCATGCACGTGGTTACACCCCAACAGAAGTGGGTCAAGACCTGCTGCGTGTCGCCCAAGCTACGGATGAACAATTCAACCAACTGATCGGACGCACCAAAGGCCGGGCAACTGATTTATCGGGTGAGCTGGTTGTGACATCTTTGGAAGCGCTCGCAAAAAACCTGCTGCCCGCTTTAAATGCGTTTCAACGCCAGTACCCGAAAGTCACGATCCGTTACATCACCAGCAACAGGGTATTTAAAATGGAATACGGCGAGGCCCATATTGCCATACGGTCCGGGCCTAAACCGCAAGACCCCGATAATATCGTGCAACCGTTCAGCCATTCCGAAATAGGGCTTTATGCAAGCCCTGAATATGTAAATCACAACGGCATCCCGAAATCCCCTGATGATTACGTGAACCATTATTTCGTCGGCTCGGATAATCCAAGTCCGGGCGCACCGTTTCACATCTGGATGCGTGACAATATTCCGCAAGGCCGCTTTTCACTGCGCACAAACAGTCTGTCCATTCTGGAGCAGGCGGTTATTTCTGGCACAGGTATTGGTTTTATGTCCCAAAAAAACGCCTTGAACCACGGGTTAGTCGAGGTCTTGGCCCCGCGCGAAGAATGGCGTAATATAGCTTGGCTTGTCACCCATGTTGACCTTCATCGCACAGCTAAAGTGCAGGCATTCCTGGCTATCTTAAAGCAACATAGCTGAGCATATAAAGAATCTACTTCCATTCTGTTCGATTCGCGCCTACAAGCCCCCATCCGTGCAAATTCACGGACTCCACGGGCCTGACTGGACGATATCCCGGTCTGTGCCATTAACCTAAATCTCAAGGAGACCCCGATGTCGATAACACCAGAGCTGAAAGCACAGCTTATCAAAGATTATGCAACCAAAGAAGGTGACACTGGTTCACCGGAAGTTCAAGTTGCTATCCTGACGTCCCGTATCAAA
>JAJFHY010000240.1 GCA_021775375.1 Amylibacter sp.
GTTATTGAAAAACCTTAGCTTCACACTGGACATGGAAAACCAAATCATGGGTGCTATCCTTGACGGCGGTGAAGATGCAAACGATGCAGCTACTGCATGGTTGAAATCCAACCCGGATACACTTGGCCCGTGGCTAAAAGGTGTAACGACCAAAGACGGTGGTGATGCCATGTCTGCGGTTTCCAGCGCACTTGGTCTTTAATTACAACCAAAAGGCCTCGGTGAAAACCGGGGCCTTTTACTGTCTAACGAATATTTAATGACCGCAATTTAGTGGTTGGGGGTGAATATGGATTGGCTTACAGGGACAAAAATCCCGGTTGGGAAATCGGCAAAATTTGGTTTCGAATGGCTGCGTGAAAATGCCGAATGGTTCTTTGAAGGATTTGAAAACGGCCTAAGCTGGCTGATTGATGTTGTCCTTATCGCATTGAACTACCCAAACCCGCTGATAATCATCGCCCTTTTTGTAGCCCTGACATGGGCAATACAGCGCAGCTGGAAACCCTGCCTTTTGGTATTCTTGGGCTTTTTGTTTATTCTCAATCAAGGCTATTGGGATGAAACCATGGAAAGTCTGACATTAGTCGTATTTGCCTGCATTACCTGCATGGCAATAGGTGTTCCCATAGGTATCGCCGCGGCACACCGCCCCCGATTATATAGCGCCATGAGCCCGGTTCTTGACTTGATGCAGACACTCCCCACATTTGTTTACCTGATCCCGATGATCGTTTTCTTTGGTATCGGTATGGTTCCGGGCTTGGTTGCCACGGTTATCTTCGTGGTTCCTGCACCAATACGCCTGACCTATCTCGGTATAAATGCCACGCCGCTACCGCTTCTTGAAGCCGCCGAAGCATTTGGCGCCACCCCGCAACAAACCCTTTGGAAAGTTGAACTGCCCTATGCCCTGCCGCAGATCATGGCTGGCCTGAACCAGACGATCATGTTGTCGCTGTCGATGGTGGTCATTGCGGCACTGGTCGGCGCCGACGGGCTAGGCGTGCCGGTTGTACGTGCCCTTAGCCAAGTGAATGCCGCTTTGGGCTTCGAAAGCGGGCTGGTCATCGTTGTCGTCGCAATCATGCTTGACCGTATGCTAAGAGTGGAGCGTTAAATCATGGCCAATGCAGTAGAATTTGAAAATGTCTCAATCGTTTTCGGTGATAATCCAAAAGCCGCCCTACCCTTAATGGATAAAGGGCAGGAACGCTCTGAAATTCAAAAAGAAACAGGCCAGATACTGGGCGTGCATAATTGTTCTATCACCGTTGAAGAAGGTGAGATACTTGTACTAATGGGCTTGTCCGGTTCAGGAAAATCAACGTTGCTGCGCGCAGTTAACGGGCTAAACCCGGTGGTGCGCGGTGCTGTCCACGTGAACAATGGCGACGATATGGTCAACATCACAGAAGCGACACCGTCGGATTTACGACACATGCGCCAACATCGTATTGCGATGGTATTTCAGCAATTTGGCCTGCTGCCGTGGCGCACCGTGCGCGAAAACACCGGGCTTGGACTGGAACTGGGCGGCATGTCACGCAGTAAACGCAACGCAAAAGTTGATGAACAGCTTGCCCTTGTTGGCCTCTCGGATTGGGCTGAACGCAAAGTCGGCGAGTTATCTGGCGGTATGCAGCAACGTGTTGGATTGGCTCGTGCTTTTGCCACCGATGCACCGATATTGTTGATGGACGAGCCGTTTTCAGCGCTTGATCCCTTGATCCGCACAAAACTTCAGGACGAGCTGATCGATTTGCAACGCAACCTTCAGCGCACAATTATTTTCGTCAGCCACGACTTGGACGAAGCCTTTAAACTTGGTGACCGGATTGCAATAATGGAAGGCGGCCGTATCGTTCAATGCGGCACACCGCAAGAGATTTACACAAATCCGGCCAATGAATATGTTTCTGATTTCGTCGCCCATATGAACCCCTTGGGCGTCCTTTGTGCCCGTGATGTTGCTGAACCTGCAAATGGCAGTCCCTCTGTCACCGTGGGTCCCGACACGGACATCCGTGAAGTTATGGAAATTATCGGCGATACAGACATGCCTGTCGGCGTGGTCGATAATGACGTATTGGTTGGTCAAATTACCAAAGGACGTATTTTGGCAAAACTACTTGACCCACGCGGATAATCCGCATCAATAACAATGCTTTGCGTGTTAGTTGATTTGTTTAGCTATGTTCAATTTCGGCCCAAATCGGCAGATGGTCTGACGCTTTACGCGCCTGCCCTTTCTCAATAACGCCGGCATCTTTAACCAGCAGCTCTTTAGACAATGCAAAGCGATCCAGTTTTGCAACGGGCCAGGCCGCATGAAAACTCTTGCCGGGCGTCAAAAAATCAAACTCACCGGCAAGCCTGCCCAAACCTTTTGTCTGTGACCACTCATTGAAATCACCCATGATAACCGTTGGCTGCGGCGGCCTGTTAGCCAATGCATCCAGAAGATACTTCAGTTGTGATTTTCTGTTGCCGCGCATCAATCCCAGATGCACCGCAACCAGTCTTAATGGCGCATTACCACTTATAGCCACATCCAGTATAATTGCACCACGCGGCTCCAACCCGGGCAGGTTCAAACATTCAATATCCGCAATAGCAATATCCGGCTTTACCAGCAGGGCATTGCCGTGCCACCCCATACTTGGGCCAGATTTACACAAATCCAGCGGCACCATTCCTGTTTGGTTTTCAATCTTATCAACAGGCAATGCCGCAGGCCGCTTGCCTAATCGTTTATCCACTTCTTGCAACGCCATAATATCTGCGGGCACAGTATTAATCACAGACAGCGTACGGTGCGGATCCCTTTTGCGATCCAAACCAACACATTTGCGTATATTATAACTGGCTATTTTCATTTAATTCCGTTCCGCACATTCTTATATTATACATAATAACGATAGAGGATTGTTTCATTACCCCGTGATCGATAATAGTTAAAATGCAGTAAGGAGAATGTTTTGCCTGTTTTCTTGTCTCACAGGAACGCAACCACATATGTAATCTGGATCATCCTGTTATCCGAAAGTTTAACAGGGCTTGCCACATCGCAATGGTCACTTGCCGCAATTGGACTTATCACATTTTTACTGACTTTATTACCCGTTTTTTTCAGTGACCGGTTCTCTGTAAAACTGCCTGTCAGCTTTGTTTCAATGATCGTGATCTTTATATTCGCGACGATATTTCTTGGCGAGGCATCCAATTTTTATGAACAATACTGGTGGTGGGATTTATTGCTGCATGGCGGGTCTGCAATCGGCTTTGGCCTGATGAGCTTTCTGTTTGTGTTTATGCTGTTCGAAGGTGACAGATATTCGGCACCACCCGTAGCAATAGCATTTATTACATTTAGCTGTGCTGTCGCAATTGGTGTCCTTTGGGAAATACTGGAATTCGCTGCTGACCAGTTATTTGGCTTTAACATGCAAAAATCAGGACTGCGCGATACGATGTGGGACCTGATTGTTGACTGTATTGGTGCCTCACTCGCCGGCTGGGCCGGTTTCTTTTACCTGAAAGGTAAGGAATTGGGCGGGCTGACAAGTTTGATTGAAGAATTCATACGGTTAAACAAAAAATTCTTCAAAAAACTCGGCGAAACAGCAAACACAAAGGATAATAATTCTGACAAATCCTAAGGCGATTACTGACATAGGCCACACCACACAGGCCAAAACCTCTTAAATAGTATTTCCCGATGCGCGTTCCAGCATTTCAAAAATCTTGTCCCGTTCAGATAGAACCAGCAATAATGCCAAATCACCGGGCTTTAGCTGATCCAATACTTTTTCCGTTCCGTCCGATGGTGAAGACGCAAAGATAACCTGTTCATGTGTCATTCCCCGTTTCAAACACTCATCAGAAATGAGCGTCGGAATTTCACCTGTTTTTCGCCCACGCAGGTAATCAAACAGCTCAACCGCAAGCATATAATCGGGTTTCAAATCAAGCGCCGTTGCCGTGACATCCCGGATATCCTGATCTGAACGGTCACCTGCATGGCTAAGCATGATAAAGCGTCGCTTTGCGGGAATTGATGCCATAGCACCTGTAACTGCGGCAATCGAATGTGGATTATGGGCAAAATCCACAAAAACACGCGCCCCGTTCACACGAAACTCATTACACCGCCCCGGATTATCTTTCGGATCGTTCTGAAAGTTGGACAGACCCGTATATATTGCCTTGTCGGGCAAGCCCATCGCACGCGACAAACACATGGCACCAAGCGCGTTTTGAACATTATACCGGGCCGCTCCGCCCATCGCCAAAGGGATATCTTTGACATCGATCATATTCGTCGTTTCAGTGCCGTCAAAGTAACACAGCACGGTATCTTGCAACCAGGCACACGGCCTGCCTGCTGATTGCGCGTCCGCTATTTGTGGTGATTTCGGATCAAGTGAAAACCAGCATATATTTGCAGGTGTCTGCACCCCTTGGCGGGCAACATATGGATCATCCGCATTTAACACCAGAACACCATCATCAGCCAATGTTCTGAAAACCGCAAACTTTGCCACGGCAAGGTCTTCAACCGTATTCACCCCGTATTGTCCCAGATGATCTGCGGCAACATTGCTAACCAATGCAGCGCGCGCGCGCCGTAATGGCAGACCTCGCCGCAAGATGCCGCCACGTGCAACCTCAAGATATGCGATTTCCAGCCGCTGGTCGCGCAACAACATCCGCGCACCGCCCGGACCGGAATAATCCCCGCGATCCAGAATATCATCGCCCACACGTACAAAATCTGTGGATGTTAATCCGGCAATTTTACCCGCCGCTTTTGCAATTGCCGCACATAGCCGCGTGGTGGTTGTTTTACCGTTTGTGCCTGTAATCAATGCCACGGGAATATCATATAACTGATCCCACGGTACATTTTCAGGTTCGGGCAGATCATTAACCGGCCAAGTCACAGAACCTGCGCCATGACCCAATGACAGATCATCATCATCCGTCAACACATCAACCTTATGTGTATCAGCCGCTTTGATCATAGAAATAAGCGCTGGATTAGCTTCGCGTATCATCACGGATTTCAAATCGTCAATCATGCTCTCGAAATCACCATAAGGCTGTTTCAAAAGCGATGCCGCACAAAAATGCCATGCTGTTTGAGCGACAAATATCGCAGAGTAAAGCTGATCCATCGGTGCGGAAATCGCCAGATTAACACCACCATCGAATGGCCGCGCGATGATTTCTTGCTTCGTCCAGCCAATCGCATCCAAAACCCGCCGTGCATGTTGCTGCCACAGCCGCGTTATATCCCCAGCGTCAAACCCGTCATAGAAAACATCCATTACAGCACCGGGATGATCCCAAAGCATATTTGGGCCTGTTAGGCGGCGCGTGTCGTCCAAAACCAGATTATCTGCTGAAGCGACGGTAATGGATAAAGCATCCTCGATATCCTCAATGGTATCACCCATATCACGTGCCCCTAGTCACTTGCCTCATCAGTATTGCGTGCCAGTCGCACACCGCGCTCATCACGTATCAGCGTATCGCCTTCGCCCATGATATCCTTCAGCTTGACAACTTCTACCTCATCTTTTTTGGTAGTGGCTTCAGGCGTGGGCATGTTTTCAGTATTGAAATAGATGATCTGCTTCCAGCACCGTGCGCTATCATCACCGAACACCACCACCAAATCGCCCTCTTGCGCCATGCCAAGTGCGTGATCTACAGCCTCGACCTCGGATGGAATTATCGTAATTGCATCCTCGTCAACACCGCGTTCCAGAAAACCTTTGCGCAGCATTTGAGGAATTTCATCATGGCCACGATTGCGGCGATTATCATCCGCCTTGCAGATATAATGATCGAAATGTCCCGCCAGAATTTCTGTGGCTTCAGTAACATCTTCATCACGCCGGTTCCCCGGCACGGCCACAACCGCCAAACGACGCCCCGTCACATCCAGACGATCCACCAGATCGGCAATGGCATGGAAAGCCGCAGGGTTATGGGCATAATCAAGGATCACTTTGAACGCATGTTCATCGAACACATTCATGCGGCCCGGCGCTTGGAAAAAGCTGGTATCAAACGTGCGCAATCCGTGGCGGATATTATCCAGATCAACCCCGAAACTATAGGCCATACCCGTGGCAAACATTGCGTTTTGCACGTTGAACATCGCCTTGCCTTCCATCGTGGCCGGTATCAGGTGTGACCATAGAACAGGCATATGTGTGCCATTGTCATAGATGGTGATCATGTCGCCATTCATGCCCTTTTCCAGAACAACTGCGCGGCCGCCGGCACGGATATGCTCTTTTACCAAACCGTGCTCGGAATTCATCGTAACATAGCAAATATTTTCCGCATGGGAAAAATCAGCCATACGCAAACAATGATCATCATCAGCGTTCAGCACCACTGTATCGGTCGCAGACTCGACCACCACACGTTTTACCACAGCCAACTCGTCAACCGTGTTCACACCCCCCAAACCAAGATGGTCAGATGTCACATTCAAACATGCGGCCACATCAGACCGCTGATAACCCAATCCGCTACGTAACAGACCACCGCGCGCCGTTTCCATCACGGCAAAATCCACCGATGGATCGCGCAATACGATTTGTGCCGACGTAGGCCCCGTCATATCGCCTTTTACGCTAAGCTTGCCATCCACATAAACCCCGTCGGTCGAGGTCATACCGACGATACTTCCGCTGGTTTTCATAATGTGGCCCAACATACGCGATGTTGTGGTTTTCCCGTTCGTACCTGTGATAGCGGCGATCGGAATACGGGTTTCCGAGCCCACAGGAAACAGCATATCAATCACTTTACCGGAGACATCGCGCGGCGTACCTTCAGAAGGTGCAACGTGCATCCTGAACCCGGGGGCTGCGTTCACTTCTACAATCGCGCCGCCAATATCTTTGTATGATTTGGTGATGTCATCTATCAGGAAGTCCACACCGCCGACATCCAGACCAATAGCCTTGATCGCACGTTCTGCCATATCGCGGTTATCCGGATGAACCGAATCCGTCATATCAATAGCAGTACCACCCGTGGATAGGTTGGCTGTCGAGCGTAAGTATAACACTTGTCCATCCGACAACACGGTGTCCGACTTGACACCCGCTTCATCCATCAGCCGAAACGCCTGTGCGTCAAGTTCCAGATTGGTCAGCACTTTTTCATGGCCAATCCCCCGTCTGGGATCGCTGTTGACCACTTCAATCAACTGTTCAATCGTACTTTTACCATCACCAATCACATGGCCGGGAACCCGCTTTGCAACAGCGACCAATTCGTTGTTGACCACAAGCATTCTATGATCAAACCCGGTTACAAAGCTTTCCACCAATATCGAACGACCATTGCCATGTTCACGGGCTTCATCAAATGCAGTTTCGATTTGGTTGTCTTCGGTTAAATCGATCGACACACCGCGCCCATGATTGGCATCAAGCGGTTTCACAACAACGGGACCACCAATTGAACGGGCGGCACGCACCGCTGCTTTTTTGTTATAAACCATACGCTGTTGCGGGACCGGCAGGCCCAGATCATACAGCAGGTTATGGGTGTCTTCCTTGTCACAGGAAATTTCAACGGCGATATGGCGGGTTTCAGATGTGATCGTTGCCTGTATACGTTGTTGGAATTTACCATGCCCGAATTGCACCAACGAGTACTCATTCAATCTGATCCATGGAATATCACGCTCTTCTGCCGCCTTCACCAGTGAGCCTGTAGATGGGCCGAATTCACGTTTTTGCGCTTGTAACACAAAATCTTTCAGCTCTTCTTCCCATTCGAAATCCGCGTCAAAGTCATACTCGATCTGATCTTGTAGCGTTTTTGGCAATAGATGCATCAGCAGACGCAAGGCAAGTTTGCCCGCCTCAAGCCCCACATCGCGCTGACGGTAAGCGTAAACCATATTATATTGGCCAACCTCACCTGTGCCACGCGTGCGCCCGAAACTGACATCGGTTCCCGCCATGCCCTGAATTTCCAGTGCACAATGTTCCAACACATGCCCCAGCCATGTACCTTCATCTTCACGTAAACGCCTTAGAAAACCACCGGGCTCGCGGTATGAACACCCATGTTCGGCCAATCCCGGAAGGGCTTCTACCAAAGCATCAATAAATTCTGTTCCTATCTTTGCCGAAGGCCAGTCTTCAAGCACGCCTAGATCAATCACATGGCGGATGACCGGGAAACCTGCCCAGACATTTGGGCCAACGAACACATTGGTAGAAACGATTTTCATTTAGGTAACTCTCCCGGTTAGTTATATTTTTATATCACTTTACGCTTTCCGCAGGCAGACTGCAAAAGCCGGTGCTTTTATCAGGTGGATAGGCATGTCGATTGTTCAGATCATATCGACACCCCTCACCCATGACATCCAGTTTCAATCCCAGTAGGCTAAGCGGCTCACCCGAATTGGCTTGCCACATCGAAGAATAGCTTAGCGCACTTGCGTCAACCACTGTCACTGTACCGCTACCGACAACCTCGAACACGTTGTCAGGGCCGATAAAGGCGGCAGTGTCTTCATCAACCCCAAGGCCGATCAAAAACGGATTATATGATGACGCGGACAAGAGCCGTCCCAATCTGTTTCGCTGGGTAAAATGCTGATCAATGATCACAGCATTTGTCAGCCCCATCCCCGGCGCAAGATTAACCGCATCTTCCGTTGGGGACGCATTACTCGGGCCGCCCGCTATCATATGTTCCGACATGATCGAAGCCCCGGCAGATGTTCCTGCCACTGGAACGCCCGCTGCATTTTGGCGTCGGATTTTCTGGGCCACCAATGTGCCGCCCAGAATAGTCGACAGACGCAACTGATTGCCACCGGTCATAAAAATTCCGGTTGCGCGGTCCAGCATTTCAGCAAAGCTCGGATTATCACAATCCGACCGGCTTGTGATCGGTAAAAACTCGACTTTCCCTGCACCCAGCTCATGAAAAATACTATTATAATCCGGCCCTGTGCTTTCGACCTGTGAAGCCGTTGGGATGACAATAATATCGGCATCCGCACCACCTGACAGCTCTACAAATCGTCGATGGATCTGCATTTCCTTGACCCGGTCTTCACCCCCGCCAATGGGAATAATAAAACCACGTTCATGATTTTCTTTCACTAAAGCTGGGCACATCTTAATTCATCCGCTGTCAGAGTATATTGTAACTAATTGCACTCTGCTTCAGGAGCGTACCTAGCTAATTCTGTCGTGTATCTTAAGCTGTTGTTTGAAGGGGTTGCAAGCGCTGTATTACACTATTGCGCAGCGGCAAGTGGAAACGCCATAGCCTTTGGGTGGATTTCCGCAAAAAATATAACAAACATAGCACTTTTGGTATGCAGCCCGCGTTGTATTCACAATCTTTTATATTGTACCTGTTTCCCAGCCTTGCTACTTGGTTATCGACGCGTGTTGTTAGGAAAGTGCCATGAGTATTCTTGCCGATCTATTATCAACGGTTTTTGAACACCGCTATAAAACAACAGATAAGGCCGATTTGGACAAGCGCCCGATTGCCACCCTTGTTGACGATCTTCTTAGCGATCACGGCGAGGTTTCAGGGGCCGCATTAGCCTGCCAGATCCTTGATCGATACGCCGCAATGGAAACAACTCAGAAACAAGAGCTTTTCAACCATTTAGCCAATAAAATGGGCATCGACCCTGCAAAGGTGCGTGAAACATTATCCGCTTATGAAGATAAACCATCCAAAGCCAGTTACCGCAGCTTCATGTCAGCGGTGGAGCCTACACGACAAGAATTTATGCGGCGCCTCAATCAGGTACCCGGTGCCACAGGGCAGTTGGTTGCGATGCGCCATGATCTGTTGCAGTTAGCAAAAAAACAGCCTGAATTATCCGCTTTGGATGTGGATATGCGTCATCTTTTTTCAACATGGTTCAATCGCGGCTTCTTGGTCTTGCGACCCATAAATTGGGAAAGCCCGGCCCATATTCTGGAAAAAATCATCGCCTATGAAGCCGTTCACACCATCGAAAGCTGGGATGATTTGCGTCGCCGCCTACAACCCACCGACAGACGGTGTTTTGCATTCTTTCACCCATCAATGCCTAATGAACCACTGGTCTTTGTTGAAGTCGCCTTAACCCAAGGTATCCCGAATTCCATTCAAACAGTCCTCAGTGACGATCGTGAAATGATAAGTTCGGAAGATGCTGATACAGCCGTGTTCTATTCAATATCCAACTGCCAAGCGGGACTTGCGGGAATTTCGCTCGGTAATTCCCTGATAAAACAAGTGGTTGCGGATCTGACACAGGAACTGCCGGCATTAAAAACATTCGTAACCCTGTCACCTATCCCGACACTGATGCAATGGCTTGATGAAACGGGGCGTCGCAGTGACGTTGGCGATAATGAAACACTGCGCAAGGTGGCAGCAAACTATCTGTTATGCGCTAAAAACAACAGCGGTCGTCCCTATGATCCCGTCGCCCGCTTTCACCTTGGAAACGGCGCGCTAATCCATGCTGTCCATACTGGCGCCGATCTTTCCGCTAACGGTGTCGCACAATCGGGAGGCGCCATGGTGAACTACTTGTATAACCTCACAAAAATCTCGCATAATCACGAACAATTTGTCACCAAGAAAAAGATTGCCGCCTCAAAAGAGGTCCGTGCACTTAGCGCATCGGCTGATATATAAAGAACCTCATTCATGATAAACCCTTTATATGATACGCTTTTTGGATGTCACACAGGGAAATCAACGCCCTTCATCATTCTGCCAAACGGTCATACAATTTCCTATGATGAATTCCTGCGCATGACGGCAAGTTATGCAAATGCTCTCACTGAATTAGGCTTGAAAGCCGGCGACCGCGTTGCGGTACAGATCGAAAAATCACCCGAAGCCATTGCGGTATACGCCGCCTGCACACAGGCAGGTTTAGTATTCTTGCCATTAAATACGGGCTATACCCCTGATGAAGTCGGTTATTTTGTGGATAACAGCGGTGCGCGCATCTTTATATGCGACAGTGCGCCCCAAGCCTCACTTAAACCCATTGCGCTTGCCACGAATGCATTGTTGGAAACGCTGGACGCAGATGGCACAGGCAGCCTTAGCGATCTGGCAAAGACAATGCCGGACAGCTTTGCAACGGTCAGTCGCAACAGTGATGATCTGGCCGCATTCCTCTATACATCCGGTACAACGGGGCGATCCAAAGGTGCAATGCTCACACAGGATAATCTGATCTCAAACGCCCTGACCCTTGCTGACCTCTGGCAGTTCAGTGCGGATGATGTGTTGTTGCACGCCTTGCCGATTTTCCATACCCACGGTCTGTTTGTGGCGATCAACACGACGTTCGCCACGGGCGGGGCCATGATCCTTTTGCCAAAATTCGATCTTGATCAGGTCATCAAAAACCTGCCCAAAGCAACTGCCATGATGGGGGTGCCGACATTCTATACACGCCTGTTGGATGACCCGCGTTTCACCGATGATCTAACGCGCCACATGCGTCTGTTCACATCAGGCAGTGCGCCGTTATTGGCAGAAACGCATATCCGGTTTGAAGCCCGCACCGGCCACCGCATTCTGGAACGGTACGGTATGACAGAAACCAATATGACAACGTCAAACCCCTATGATGGCGAAAGACGTGCAGGTACTGTTGGCCCGGCTTTACCCGGGGTAGAGATTAAAATTACCAATGCAAACACGGGCGAAACAATACCCGACGGCGAGATCGGAATATTGGAAGTTCGCGGCCCGAATGTCTTTAAAGGTTATTGGCAAATGCCCGAAAAAACCCGCGAAGAATTGCGCGAAGACGGCTTTTTCATAACCGGCGACTTGGCGTTGATTGATCAGGATGGATATGTTCAAATCGTTGGCCGTAACAAAGACCTGATTATATCCGGTGGCTATAACATCTATCCCAAAGAGATAGAGCTGGTTTTGGATGAACAACCCGGCGTTCTGGAAAGCGCCGTGATCGGCCTGCCGCACCCTGATTTTGGCGAGAGCGTACTGGCTGTTCTGGTTCCCGAAAAAGCCGAACAGCCGGATCTGGAGGCAATTTCCCGGAATATTACAAAATCACTCGCCCGCTTCAAACACCCCAAAAAAATGATCCTGCTGGATCAGCTTCCACGAAACACCATGGGCAAGGTTCAGAAAAATATACTGCGCGATCAGTTCAAGGATATATTTTCATGATTTTCCGACGCTGGTTTATGTGTCAGAACAGGCAAATTTCTATCCTTGCATAGTTGCTAAA
This sequence comes from Amylibacter sp., assembly GCA_021775375.1. GTDB lineage: Bacteria > Pseudomonadota > Alphaproteobacteria > Rhodobacterales > Rhodobacteraceae > Amylibacter. Next base: position 12,296 of record JAJFHY010000240.1, read on the forward strand.
TACTGCCATGATTAGCGCCATGACAACTGATCAAATTTTATTATTCAGTCTTTTCGGCGGCGTATTTACCATGCTGCTTTGGGGTAAATGGCGCTATGATCTGGTTGCTTTTTCCGCACTTCTGATCGCTTTGGTTCTGGGGCTGGTTTCAACCGACCAGGCGTTTTCCGGGTTTGGTCATCCGGCCACCGTCATCGTTGCCCTTGTGCTGGTTATTTCGCGGGGCTTACAAAACTCCGGCGCTATCAATCTGATAACAAAGCGGTTGTTGGATACCAGCCGTGCCGTCAGCGGACATATCGCAGTGATGAGTGCCGTTGGCGCCATTCTGTCTGCCTTTATGAACAATGTCGCAGCAATGGCACTTTTGATGCCCGTCGATATTCAGGCGGCCGCCAAAGCCGGACGCTCGGTCAGAGCAACATTGATGCCGCTATCATTCGCCACAATATTGGGCGGTATGGTCACATTAATCGGCACCCCGCCCAATATAATCATCGCGTCATTTCGCGAAACCGCTGTGGGCGAACCTTTCTCAATGTTCGACTTTGCTCCCGTCGGGCTGACCGTTGCCACAGTTGGCATACTCTTTGTTGCAACCATTGGCTGGCGTTTAATGCCCAAAGGCGAAGACAGTGCTTCGGCAAATTCAACCAAGATCGATCTGGATAAATACGTGGCCGAACTGGTCGTACCCGAAAAATCCAAAGTAATCGGAAAAATGGTGCGCGACCTATACCCCGATGCAGAAGAAGGCGATGTGGTCATTCTGGGCGTCATTCGTAATGGGACACGCATGGGCGGTTTTGGTGCACGGACTGTAATCCGAGAAGGCGATCTGTTGATTGTGCAGGCAAAGGCCGAAGACATTGATCATTTTCGTGGCGCCGTAAATTTGGAATTCTTTGGCGAACAGCCCACAGGTGACGTCATAACAGGTGGTATGGAGCTGCTGGAGGTCGTTGTCCCTGCTGATGCCCGCATCGTGGGCCGCTCTGCTATTTCACTGCGCCTACGTGCCCGCCGCGGCGTTGCCCTGTTGGGCATATCGCGACAGGGTAAACGCTTTACGAATAGAGTACGCCACGAACCTGTGCGTGCAGGCGATGTTTTGCTATTGCTTGGCCCCGCAGACGCTTTGCCCGATGTTGTGATTTGGCTGGGGGTTATGCCGCTGGCCGAGCGGGGTTTGAATGTAACCCAGCATGACCGCGCATGGTTGGCCATCGGAATCTTTGCCGCGGCAATTGCTATCTCGGCTTTTGGACTGCTGTATCTTGCAACTGCCCTTGCAATTGTTGTGGTGTTTTATGTTGGTCTGAACATCGTGCCCATCCGTTCTGTCTACGACCATATTGAGTGGCCTGTAATTGTTCTGCTTGGCAGTATGATCCCGTTAGGCGTTGCACTGGAAAACTCCGGCGGCACTGAAATGATTGCGATCAGCATCATCGACGTCACTGCGGGATTGCCCGCCTGGGCCGTCCTGACCGTGCTGATGGTTGTCGTTATGACCCTGTCGGACCTGTTGAACAATACCGCCACGGCCGTTATCGGCGGGCCGATTGCCGTTGATATCGCAACCAAGCTTGGCGTGAACCCTGATCCATTTTTGATGGCTGTTGCCATAGCTGCATCCTGCGCCTTCCTCACACCGATCGGGCACAAGAACAATACGTTGATCATGGGGCCCGGCGGCTACAGTTTTGGTGATTACTGGCGCACGGGTCTGCCACTGGAAATACTTGTCGTTGCGGTTTCGGTTCCGATGATTTTAATCGTATTCCCACTGTCGCCGTAAGGAATATAGAGCTATGGCACTGATAAGTAACAATACTCAGACCAACTCTCAAAGCAGTGAAACAGATCTGTCACTGGTCATAGCTCTGGATGTTTCTTATAGCGTCGATGTCGCAGAATATGATCTGATGCGTATAGGGCTGGCATCTGCCTTGGATACAGATGCCGTGGAAAAGGCTCTGCTAACGGGGCTGCACGGTGCCATTCAGATATGCGTCGTTCAATGGTCCGGATTTCAGGAACAAGCCATAAAGATCGAATGGACACTGGTCAGAAATAGGGCTGAATTATCTGCACTGGCCAGTAGAATTCGCACCATAGCCCGCCGCTATAGAGGTGGTGCCACAGATATTAGCGGAGCCCTTCAATACTGCCGGGAACTGATCCAATCAGCCCCGGGCCAAAGCTCCAGACAGGTAATTGATCTGGTTGCAGACGGCACCAATAACGTCAATTTTCCACCCGGTTTTGAACGGGACATCACCGTGGCTGCAGGCATAACCATCAACGGGCTTGCCATCACCAATGACGTTTCTGACTTAGTTGATTACTTTTTAAGCAATATCATAGGGGGTCCCGGTGCTTTTGTAGAGGCCGCCGCTGAATACACCGATTTTGAACTTGCCATGCGCCGCAAACTGGTACGTGAAATGCAATCATACGTGTCTTAATGCCTGTTGGGGTTCACCATATTTTATCACTTTTCTGTTATTTGATTACCCATAGACATATGGTTAACTCAAACCCATGACAGAACGGCAAACAGTATTGATCACAGGGGTTGCCGGTCTGATGGCGGCATTGCTGGTCGGGTTAGGCGAGTTTTTATTGCATTACGACCCATTGGGCCGCTTCGGGCAAGGCCTAAGCTTTATGCAAGGCATTTCCGAAAGCCGCACCACCCTTGGCCATTTCATCGGCGTTTTAGGCTCCCCGTTATATGTACTGGGCGCATGGCACATCCAAATAATGCTGCGCCCCGCAAGCAAGCTGCTGGCCGTCATAGCCTTTTTGCTGATGTCCTATGGGCTGATGGTGGGGGCGGTTTGGATCGGCTCTCGCGCCAGTGCAATCACAATCATCAATCTTGATGCAAGCCAGGACGTGTCACACCGACTGCTCTTGCTTTACGATTTGCGTTACGAAACCCTGCTCACGGCCACCCGTATCACAATTCTGGCCATGTCCGCGATTTTTGCAATGATCTGCCTGACCGGTCGCAGCCACTACCCGCGCTGGATGGCCGCCCTCAATCCAATAGCTCTGATCTTGCTCAGCTTTGCTGCGTATTTCACCATACCCGCCCTTGGCAACCTGATCATGCCGATCGCACTTAACCTTGCATTTTTCATCCTGTTCAGTACTTCGCTTTTAATCGCAAACCGGCAATTCGGGAAAAGGGACTAAACCCATGACGTTATTATTGCGCATCTTGATCGCGACCATATCCGCACTGGTTCTATACGGGCTACTTCCTGTTATATGGGCCCAAGCCACGGGCGCAGCCCAGTGTCCCGCTTTGGGGCCGTTACCCGCCTGCTATGTCGTGGGCATTTGCTATACGTTGATCGCCATTTCCGCAATTCGCGCCCTGCCCTTTGCCGCGCATGTTTTTTGGATCGGTTGGCTACCTGTTTTCGGACTGGCACTGACTGGCAGCCTTACAGAGATCAGCGGCACACCGATTTGTCCGCGCAATGCCATAGACATCCCATTGTGCTTTTTCTCTTTGGGCATAGCGGCCATACTACTGCTATGTTTCCAATTCTTGCGACGGCTTGATACCCAGAAAGCCTTAGAACACACGAAATTGTGATAACTAACATAAGTAAACACCTCCCACTTACCTTGAATAACCGCACCGACTGGTTAGGTTTCCCGATATCGTAGGGGGAATTCATGCTTAAATTTATCAAATACAGCCTTATTGTGCTCGTAGTGGTAGCCGCAGCCGGCGGTATCGGCGTGCTGGGATATTCCTATAGCAAGGCCGCCGGTCAGCCTTACGGCAAAGGCGATTTGACAGGCATCGAGGTTCCCAACTTCAAAAATGTCGCCTTCCCCTTCAAACAGGAATTTGACAGCGAAAGAAGCCTGCCGTTCCTGGGCTCTGCCATTATAGATGTTGACGGTGACGGCACGCCCGAAGTCTTTATGGGTGGCGGTCGTCTGCAAGCCGATGCAATTCTGGAATTCGACGGTACAGGCTTTGTCGATGCCACAAAAATCAAGGGCAAAGGGTTAGTGAAATCCATGCCCGACGCCACATACGGCACCGCCGTCATAGATGCAGACGCAGACGGGCGCGTCGACATTTTTGTCGCCCGCGACAATGGCATCACACTTTACTTGAATAAACAGGACGGGTTTCAGGCACAGAAACTGGACATCCCCTTCAACCCCAAATCTTCCCCCCTTTCGATCACGCTGGCAGATCTGAACAACGACGGCTGGGTCGATATGTTCGCATCTTCCTACCTGCGGCTTGAATTCGTCGAAGGCCTGACCAATTTCAGCGCCGATTACGGGGCCGAAAGCCTGCTGTTGATGAACAATGGCGACAACACATTCCGCGATGTGACCAAAGCCGCAGGCGTACAATTCACCCATAATACCTTCACCGCTGTTTTCTCGGATGTGGACCGCGACCACGATCAGGACCTTATTGTGGCTTACGATACGGGCCGCGTGCGCACATATAAAAACAAAGGTGACGGCACGTTTGTGAATGCAACCAACCCCGGCTCCGAATGGTGTGGTTATCCCATGGGCATTGCTGTGGGCGACTATGACAACAACGGCCATATCGACTTTTTCTTCAGTAATGTCGGGGATACACCTCCCGGTTCTGTTGCACGCGGGGCTTTGCCGCCAGGCGTATACCACCCTGAACTTATGCTCTTTAGCAACAAGGGATCCTTCCAGTTTGAAGACACTGCCGCATCGGTCAAAGCAGCAAATTACGAATTCTCTTGGGGCACCGTGTTCGATGATCTTAACAATGACGGGCGCGAAGACCTTGTTATTGCACAAAATTATATCGACCTGCCGTTCCAGAAACTGTTCAAACTCCCTGGTCGTGTGCTGCTGCAATCGCCCGACAACACATTCGAGACCGCCGAGAAAAAGATGGATCTAACAAATCACCATTATGAGATCACCCCGCTTCTGGCCGATTTCAACAATGACGGATACCGCGATATGATACGGGTGAACCTTGCGGGCAAATCGCGGGCTTTCATATCCAGCGGCGGATCAAACGGCTATGTCAAACTGCAACTGCCCGAACGCGCCGCCTCTTTGGGCGCATTGGTGGATGCCACTTTATCGGACGGCTCCAAACGCACCCAGCAAATAACCAGCGGCGAGGGCTTGGCCTCTGATCAATCCCACGAATTGATCTTCGGGCTTGCGCAAGCATCTGAAATCACCTCGCTCACAGTCACTTATGCAGACGGGCGCAGCATCACGCGCCAAAATATCGCCAGCGGCCAAACGGTCATACTGCAATAATCACAAAGAGGCTTGCAACAGATGTTGTGAATAGGGATGCGTTGCCTGCATATTACGCAAAGTGGCGACATCCATGATCTCGACAATCTCGCCGTCCTTCATCACAGCCAGTCGGTCGCACATATGCCCGACGACTGATAAATCATGCGATACCATTACATAAGTCAGCCCGTGTTCCGTCCTTAAATCCGCCAGCAGGTTCAGGATTTCCGCTTGCACTGAAACGTCCAATGCCGAAGTCGGCTCATCAAGTAATAATATCTCGGGCGCCGGGGCCAATGCGCGTGCAATTGCCACCCTTTGACGCTGCCCGCCTGACAGTTGATGTGGATAACGGAAACGGAATTTTGCGCCCAGACCGACATCATCCAGCAAATTGACTACTCGTGTATCTATGTCCGTAAAGCCATGTAAATAAAGAGTTTCCCCCAACACCTGATCCACAGAATGACGCGGGTGCAACGATGCATAAGGGTCTTGAAATACCATTTGCACAGTCTTGAAAAACGCCTTCTCGCGGCGCTTGCCTATTTCCTTGCCATCCACTGTAATATTGCCGCTCCAGTCAGGTGCCAGCCCTGTAATCGCCCGCAAAATCGTCGACTTGCCCGATCCGCTTTCACCCACCAGTCCAAAGCTTTCACCGCGCGCCACCGCGAATGTGGCATCTTTAACAGCGTCAACACGGTCACGGCCATGGCCGAACCAGACATTCAGGTTTTCCACACTCAGCATGCTCATATCCGGCCGCTCACACTTGGGGCTTCCGACCATGCGGGATCGCGTTGCAATACCTCTAGCCGCGCACGAGGTTCATCAAGCCGCGGCAGGGAATTCAGCAACCCTCGGGTATAGGGATGTTTTGCTTCACGTAGTTTATCCGCATCGCACACTTCCACAATTCGGCCCGCATACATAATCAACACCCGATCACAAAAATCCGCGACCAAATTCAAATCATGGCTGATAAAGATCAACCCCATGCCACGGTCCTTAACCAACGTATCCATAATATCCAGAACCTGCCGTTGTACGGACACATCAAGCGCCGAGGTCGGTTCATCCGCGATCAAAATCTGCGGGTTCGGGATCAGCATCATCGCAATCATAATGCGCTGCCCCATACCACCCGACATCTCATGCGGATAGGACCGCATCACACGTTCAGGCGCACGAATTGAAACCGCTTCCAGCATTTCAATCGCCTTGGCGTAAGCCGCTTTTTTATTCACCGCATTATGCAGCATATAAGCTTCCATAATCTGCGCCCCGATGGTCATCACCGGGTTTAGCGAAAACTTCGGGTCCTGCATCACCATCGAAATACGCTGCCCGCGCACCGCACGCATATCACGCTCGGTTTTTGTCATCAGATCATCGCCTTCCAGCAATATATGATCCGCAGTCATAATTCCGGGTGGACGGATCAGGCGTAAAATAGACCGCCCCGTCAAGGATTTACCGGAACCGCTTTCGCCAACTATTCCCAAACGCTCTTTGCCCAGAGTGAAGGACACACCGCGCACCGCAACAAACACGCCGTGGCGCGACGGGAATTTCACCCATAGGTTTTCAACGTCCAGCAGCGTCATGTTTCAGCATCCTTTGGATCAAGAACATCACGCAGCCCGTCACCCAGCAGGTTAAATGCCAGTGACACAGTAAAAATCGCCAGTCCCGGCACAGTGGCAACCCACCAGCTGTCCAGAATAAAGCGTCGTCCTTCGGAAATCATAGCCCCCCATTCAGGGCTGGGCGGTTGTGCGCCAAGACCCAAAAAGCCCAGCCCCGCTGCCGCCAGAATAATACCCGCCATGTCCAGCGTGACCCGCACGATCAGCGACGAGATGCACAAGGGCCAGATATGTTTGGTGATAATCCGCAAAGGCCCGGCACCTTGCAGTTGAATAGCACTTATGTAATCGCTTGAACGTATCGTCAGGGTTTCCGCGCGCGCCATCCGCGCATAAGGCGGCCAAGCTGTTAATGATATCGCAAGCACTGCATTTTCTATACCTGCGCCAAGGGCAGCAACAAAAGCCAGTGCCAATACCAAACGCGGGAACGCCAAAAATATATCGGTGATACGCATCAAAATCGTATCCACCCAGCCACCAACGTAACCGGCTACAGTCCCGACCAACAATCCTGTAATAGGCGCAATAAGCGCAACAAGACCCACGATAAACAGCGTAATGCGCGAGCCATAAATCAGACGGCTTAAAATATCGCGCCCCAAACTGTCTGTACCCAGAATATGCCCGTCTGCATTCAAGCCCTGCAAGCGATTGGCCAAGGTTTGTTCAAACGGATCATGCGGGGCCAGTATCGGGGCTGCAATGGCGACAAAGACCAAAAAGATTAATATCCACAAACCAATCATCGCCATCGTGTTTGACCTGAACGACAGCCAGCCCTGATAGGCGGCGGCAAACTTCGCGTGCCGGCGCGATGTCGGCGTATCGGTCAGTAACCACGCGCGTAAACTTTGTGTCTCGCTCATATCAGCCCCTTATTTCGCACGCGGATCAAAGACCTTGTAAAGCAGGTCAGAGAAAATATTCAGCAGAACAAACACCAGCCCCACAACCACAGTCCCGCCAAGCACTGCATTCATATCGGCTGATAAAAGGGCTGTTGTGATATATTGCCCTATACCCGGCCAGGAAAAGATTATTTCGGTTAATACAGAGCCTTCCAGCAGGTTGGCATAGCTCAACGCAATCACCGTTATCAGTTGCACACGGATGTTTTTAAACGCATGGCGCCAGATCACAGCAGCTTCGGACATGCCTTTTACACGTGCGGTCACAATATATTCCGCACTCATTTGTTCCAGCATGAATGACCGTGTCATCCGGCTGATATATGCTAAAGAATAATAACCCAGTAACGACGCAGGCAGGATGATATGGCTGAATGCATCCTTGAAAACTTCCCAATTGCCATCCAGCATACTGTCGATCAGGATCATACCGGTAACACTCGGCACCACATCCACATAGAATATTCCCACACGGCCCGGTCCACCGACCCAGCCAAGAATGCCGTAAAATACCAGCAAGCCCATCAGTCCCAACCAGAAGATCGGCATCGAATACCCCACAAGGGCTATGACACGCGCAATCTGGTCAATCCAGGAACCGCGTTTGACGGCGGCAATTACGCCCAAGGGCACGCCAAGAACAATGCCCATAAACACACCCAATGTGGCCAATTCCAGTGTTGCGGGAAACACCCGCTTGATGTCATCCACAACGGGGCGCGCATTCAGTAACGAGTCGCCGAAATCACCATGCAGAACATCCCAGACGTAATAGAAAAACTGAACCAATATAGGCCGGTCAAGCCCAAGTTGTTGATAAGCTGCATCATAGGTCGCTTTGGTTGCCTGTTCGCCGACAATAGCCAAAACAGGGTCGATCGGCATCACGCGGCCGATGATGAAGGTTATAAACATCAGACCCAACATCGTGACAACGATAGAGCCGATTGTCCGTACTGTAGTCAGTATCCAAGGCGGGAAAGGCGCACGACCGCGCGCCCCCCCATTGTTATCTGTCGATGCCATTTATTTTGTCACAGGCCAGTAAGACACGGCCGTGATCGCACCACCCAGATTCAGGTTTTGCACCGCTTCGCTACGACCGGTTTGCTCGATCTTCTGGAACATCACGGCAAAAGGTGAAATATCACGGAATTCAGACTGGATATCCTGATACATCTTAGCCCGCACATCACGATCGCCTTCAATAACAGCAGCATCGACTTTTGCAGTCAAACCGCCCGTATCCCAGGCATTACGCCAAGCCAACAGACCTGTTGCTTTGGCTTCATCCGTGTTCACAGGGTTATAGGCAAATGTACCTGCATTGGTGTGGGGATCAGGATAGTCAGGTCCCCATGCACCCATGTAAACATCCAGCTCACGCGCACGGTAACGACCCAGGATTTGCTTGGCGGTACCCACTGTGATGTTCAGCTTGATACCCGCTTGTGCCCAGATGTTTTGCAGTGATTGGGTAATTTCCACACGCTCTTGTGCTTCACGTACGCCAACTTCCAATTCCATCCCGGATGCACCGGCTTCAGCCAGCAAAGCCTTGGCTTTTTCAATATTCAGGCTGAACGGATTTTCATCCACCGCACCCAGATATGTCGCAGGCAAGAAGTTTTGGTGAATGACATACTGACCTTTCAGAAAGCTGTTTTGCATCCCTTCATAATCGACCAGATATTTGATCGCCTGACGCACCTTCGGTTTGGACAGCTCAGGGTGTTTTTGGTTCAACGAGATATACATCAAACGGCCACGCAGTTCGTCATCTATCGCAATACCGGCACCACCGCGAGCACCTGAAATATCTTCAGGGTTCAGGTTGCGGGCCACATCAATGTCTCCGCGTTCCAGCATCAAACGCTGTGTGGCACTTTCCTGTACGTGTTGCACAACAACACGTTCCATTGCCGGTGCACCTTGATAGAAATCGGCATTGGACTTCAGCGTGACACTTTCATTCGGCTTCCAGCTGACCAATGAATAAGCACCCGAGCCTGCTGAATTGGTTTTCAGCCACGTGTTACCCATGTCACCATCAGCCTCATTAGCCATAACGGTCTCTTTATCAACAATACCGCCGATAGTGGATGTCAGACAGTTCAGCACGAAAGACGTCGCATAACGCTTGTCGGTTGTGATCGATACTTTGTTGCCGTCAACCTTGATTGTGTCATTGGCATTGTCGGCTGTAAAACCGAACTGTGTCAGAATGAACGAAGGTGTTTTATTCAGGATAACCGCACG
>JAJFHY010000025.1 GCA_021775375.1 Amylibacter sp.
TGGGCCTTGGCTGGGTTTCCATCCTTGATCCTGTACAATTGCGCACCGATCTTGATGTGCCGGATAATTGGTCACTGGTTGCTTATCTTTGCGTTGGCTGGCCAAAAGAAGAAACTGAAACGCCTGAACTGGAAACCGTTGGCTGGGAAATGCGCGATGCACAACTGACCACGTTGATTGAGCGATAATGGAACAACCTGACCTGATCTGTATCGGTGCGATTATCGGCGCATTTGGCGTCAAAGGTGAATTACGCGTCAAAAGCTTTTGCGTCAACCCCGCCGACATTGGCACTTACGGCCAACTTACATCCGAAGACGGGTCTGAAACCTATGACCTGCGTATCATCGGCCCGATCAAGGGTGGATATGCGTGTCGCATCAAAGGTGTGCAATACAAAGATCAGGCCGACGCGTTGCGCGGCATACGGCTTTTTACCAATCGCGATAACTTACCGTCACTTCCTGACGACGAGTTTTATCATACAGATTTGGTGGGCTTGGACGTGTTTGATACAGGCGGCGAAAAACTGGGGAAAATCACGGCAGTGCATGACCACGGCGCTGGTGATTTTCTGGAAATCACAGGCAAGGGGATCAAAAACTCTGTTCTGCTGCCGTTTACCAATGAAGCTGTGCCAACAGTTGATCTGGCAGCGAACCGTATTGTCACCGACCCGCCAAAGGGCGTTTTTCCGGAAGACAACGATGACTGATGACATTGAAATTCGTTTGCTTATTCTAGAGCATTCACACAAGCCGAAATACACAATAGAAACACTGAACAATGATGTTCGATTTTTATATGACTTGGATTTATACGGCGACGACGCAGATGAACTATATGAAGCTGTATCGGTAATTACTCAATTTTGCCCTTTTTTTCCTCCTGAGAAATATTATGGAGAATTTTTCTATTACAGTAATGGTTTGCTTATTTTTCTAGGGGAAACATTACCTTTTGTCCGCAAGCTTTTCTCAAAAGTTGAAGAACGTTATAAGGCTTTACCAGATATTACAGTTGGTGAATTCGTAGGGGCCTTTAACAATGACTGATAAACCCGCCAAATCCCACGGCCGTTTGGCTGTCAGCGCCAGTCGTAAACCACGCGCTTTGATGACCGATACGCCTGATATTCAGGGTGCATGGAAGGTCAAGATCATAACACTTTTCCCCGAATTATTCCCCGGCGTTTTAGGTGGCTCTCTGACCGGCAAAGCCCTGAAAGAGGGCTTGTGGAATTTGGAAACCATCGAATTGCGCGGCTATGGTATCGGGAAGCACAAGGATGTCGACAGCCCGCCTGCGGGTGGCGGTGCCGGCATGGTGCTAAAGGCAGATGTCGTGGGTGCCGCACTGGAAGACGCGCGGCGCGGGACACCGATGGACGCCAACGCTTGGCCCGTAGTCTATCTTAGTCCGCGCGGCAAACCGTTGGATCAAGCTATGGTACGCGGCTTTAGCCGCGCCAACGGCATGACCTTGCTCTGCGGCCGCTTTGAAGGCGTTGATGAACGCGTTTTAGAAGAATATAACGTGCAGGAAGTGTCATTGGGTGACTTCGTTTTGACAGGCGGGGAAATCGCAGCTCAAGCCCTGATAGACGCCACCGTGCGCCTGTTGCCCAATGTTCTGGGCAATGAAGACAGTGCGGTTGACGAAAGTTTTTCAAACGGGTTGCTAGAGCATCCACAATATACAAAACCCGCCGAATGGCAGGGGCGCAAAATCCCCGAGGTGCTGCTTTCAGGGCATCACGGGAACGTGGATAAATGGCGCAAACAGCAATCGGAAAAGCTCACGCAGGAACGTCGACCTGATTTGTGGGATGCTTATCTTAAAAGCAGTAAGTCAAAAGACTAACCGAATTTCAGCACCCGCCCGCATCAGAATTGCGTTAATATGGCCGCACAGTCCATTATCTGCTATATTTACGACACTGAAATTCATCACATGGAGAGTTTTATGACGGATATTGACTTTAGATTGGTTCCCGCACCCGAAATGGAGGTGTCTGATTTAACGCCACCGGATGCTTTTACCACAGGTGATAAAACCGAACTTAATCACACAGTTTTTGCCACCAAAGATGAATCCATTCTGTCAGGTGTCTGGGAATGCGCACCCTGTCGTGAAGTAATCGAAAGCTATCCCGTGCATGAGATGATGACTTTAATTTCAGGGTCTTTAACACTGACGCACAAAGACGGTCGTGCAGAGGTTTTTACCGCAGGTGACACTTTCTTTATCGCCAAAAGTTCGTACTGTATCTGGGAAATCACACAGACTTTGCGCAAGTATTACATGATTACAGCTTAGTGGTATGATGATCCATTAGCACGCAGTGAATACGGGGCAATTATTCAGCTTATGTGATCGGACATCCATTCTCATCACAGCTATCAACTATGCTCTTTCCATCTTCCGTTTTTTCATCAACAGGCTTTTCTCCCGTAAGTGTGGCAATCTCGGCCCCGATCAGCAGCTCTGACACCTGCCCGAAGTGATTGGCACGCAAATGTCCCTGTTTGTCGATCAGAATCAGGCTTGGGGTGCCTTGCATCCGGTAGGCTTGCATTGTCATCGGCATGTTACCTTCGCCCGCCTGATCCACTCCAACAGGAAAGCTAAGTCGGTACTCATAAAGAAAGGCTTCCAGCGATACGGGCGTCATTGCAGCGTGGTGTTCAAAAACCGTGTGCAGGCCAATGACCGCAACCTGATCCTGCCCAAAGGTCTGATGGATTTTCTGCGCCATTGGCAGACCGTGGGATACACAACCGGGACAGAGCATTTGAAAGGCTTCAATGACCACGACCTTGCCGTGCAAATCAGCAAGCGTGATGTTTTTGTCGGCGTTGAACCACTTTGAAACCTTTAACTCTGGGGCAATGGGATTGGGCATATCAATCTTTCCAATAATTGTTCGCAGCTGCAACCGTTTGGAAATGTGTGGCAACCACAGCAGAGGCCGCAATCAGAGCATCCGCATCTTTTTCATATATCATGCGCAAATCTGCACGTATTTTTTCATCGGTCTGGGTCATTTTAACTGCTACACGGGACATTTTAACAGCCAGTTCATAACCTGCCTGCGGTGTTTCCGTTATAAGTGACGTTAACCATAGGTCGGACATTCAAGGTCTCCTTTTAAAATTCAGGGCTGCGCAGGGAACGCAGCCCTGCGTATATTATTTGACTATACCAGGCAAGCTAAGATCGCCTGAAACCACATCAAACACATCCGTCACACACAGCAGTGGTGCGTGAACATTTGCGTTCACTTTCAGGGCAGATGTGACGCCATCATATGATGCGCCAACAATGGCTTGCGCGTCAGCAAAGGCGGTACGGACAGTAATTTCCGGCCCGTCAAACAGTGGGGTGAAACCCGGACTGTCAATAAAAATCGGCAAGCCCGGCCATGTTGCGGGCATCTTGGGCGTAGCCTCTTCCGGAATGTCACGCACAGCCAATGCACCTGCACCACATGCTTCTGTTGGTGCCAAAACCACCCAATGGCTGTGCCAATCATTACCATCATTTGCCAGATCGCCATCACCGTTCTCATCATAAAGCGGGGTGTCGTCAAAATCGGGGTGACTGGTTACGGCCAGTGCCAAAATTCCTGTTTCCCCTTCAAAGCCAACGGCAGATGGATCTAGGGATGTTGGCCATACATAAGACAACACAGATGCCCCACCCAATGCGCCTGTGGCGGTGGGCTTTTCTGCGCCTGCCACGCCATTTGTGGTCATGTGGAAAGTAACTATGCGGCCTTTGCTGTGGACATGGGCTGCCAAAATATCAAAAGCTGCCACTTTTGATGTGTCAGCTGCCGATTTGATGGCATCGTCCATATCTATGGCATGGTTTTCATGTGCAACAACGGCAGATGACATAAGTGCCAAAGCGGCGGTTGAAATCAGTATCTGTTTCATTTTCGGGTTCCTTTTTTCAGAATCAATATGTTAACCTTATTAGTATCGACTCGCTACTATTGCAATAGTAATTTCGAGTCGCTATATATAGAATATGACCCAATCTTTAAAAATCCGCACACTTATCAACCGCATTGGTCGCATTGATGCAGCCGACGGTTGGTCTGATGATCTAAACCCCACGCAATTGGCCGCCCTTGGCTATCTGGCACAGGCGAACCGCTTTTCGCGGGCCCCTTCGCATGTGGCTGACTTTTTAGGAACAACCCGAGGGACAATGTCGCAAACACTGAAAGCCTTGGAACGCAAAGGCTATATCAGTGAGCTACGCTCTGACGCGGATAAGCGTTATACATCATATGATTTGACTGCAAAGGGGCGTACAGCAACCCGGCGCCCAAATCCGTTGGAAGAAGCATTGCAAACATCCGATCCTGCTATGACCGACAGTTTGGAGCATGCTCTAACAACGCTTTTGCAAACGATGTTAAAGGCCAATATGGGGCGTGCCTTTGGGCAGTGTATTGATTGCGTTCATTTCAAAACGGGTACACCCAAGGCATATTGCGATTTGTTGTCGGTTTCGTTGGAATCCAAAGAAACCAGACAGATTTGCCATGAGCAAAAGCCGAGGCTTGTTTCATAAATTCTAAATAATACGTCAGTCATATTGACTTATTATTCCATTCCCATCACTCTACCGACAACAGTCGAAAACCAGAGGATATGAAGGATGGATTGGACTAACTTATTGGCCACGCGAAACGCGCAGATGAAGGCCTCTGAAATTCGCGAGATTTTAAAGTTGCTGGAACAGCCCGATATTATATCTTTTGCGGGTGGTATTCCTGACCCGAAATTGTTTCCGGTTGAAGAATTTCAAAAAGCTTACAATGATATTCTAAGCGGGCAATCAGCCGAGGCCGCCTTGCAATATTCTATTTCAGAAGGCTACCCGCCTTTGCGCGAATGGATTTGCGCCGAAATGGCAAAAGTCGGGATCCCATGCAGCATCGAAAATATCCTGATCACTTCAGGGTCGCAGCAAGCACTTGATTATCTGGGAAAATTACTGCTCTCGCCAAATGACACAGCGCTTGTCGGCTGGCCGACCTATTTGGGGGCATTGGGGGCATTTAACGCATATGAGCCAACATATGACCAGCTTTACCCCAACACCAACCGATCCGCCGACGACTACAGGCAGGTTGCCAAAGCAAACGGCGGGCAGGTGAAATTTGCCTATACGTCCGTTGATTTTGCCAACCCGACAGGCGTGACACTTGACCGACGCGAGCGCGACAGCCTTCTGGATCTTGCGGATGATCTGGACATCGCAATTATCGAGGACGCCGCCTATCAGGCACTTCGTTATGATGGCGAAGCGATTCCACCTATTCTGGCACTGGAAATCGCGCGCAAAGGCGCAATTGATGATTGCCGCACCATCTACACAGGCAGTTTTTCCAAAACACTATCGCCCGGGTTACGCGTAGGCTGGGTTTGCGCCGCAAGCCCCGTGATTGCGCAAATGGTCTTGCTGAAACAGGCGTCCGATCTGCATACACCAAGCATCAATCAAATGGCGGTTAACGCAGTCGCGCGGGCATGCTTTGATACGCATGTTGCCAAAATCCGTACAGCATACCAGACAAGACGCGACCATATGCTGGCGGCCCTGACCGCCCACATGCCAAAAGGCGTGAGCTGGACAAAACCCGAGGGCGGTATGTTTATCTGGTTGACGCTCCCGAAGCATATCAATGGTGCCGAGTTGCTAACGCAATCGCTTAAATCCGCACGTGTCGCATTCGTCCCCGGTCAGGCCTTTTTCGCAGATGGGTCAGGCGGCAATACCATTCGACTGAACTTTTCTCTGGCGGACGGCGATATTATCAATGAGGGGATCAGGCGGTTAGCTCAACTGTTATAACTGCCAACCCCCAACATTAAATCAAAGCGGGGGAAGGCAGTTATTGATCGTGATGTTTCATCTAAACTTTTACATCTGAACTCAATGTCTTCGCTAAGATGCATTCAACGCTGTAATAAAGGCTTCTATATTTGCCCGAACGGAACCTTCATTGGCTTTCTTAAGACGTGTAACACCAAGCAAGCTTTCACTAAACTCAGCTGTGTAAGGTGTCGTTATTGTTTTACGGAAAACGCTTCTTCCATCCGAACGCATCAGATTATATTCAACCACAGTCGTTACAGTCATATTAAACCCAGCAATCGGCTGCTTGACCGACAATAAGTTTACATTTAATTGTAATTTGCCGGTTTTTGAATGATAGCCAACGCTTTTAAGAGTGTCCTCAAGGGCTAGTTTGAAATCTTCATTTGAAACCTTTGAAATCCATGCAGGGTTTGTATTTTTTCCGCCTTCAACGGATGCCACCTGTATTGCCGATCTATAGGCTGCTTTTGTCTGCATTTGAGTTACTGTCGTAGGCTTCATTGCCTCTGGATCGGCAGGTGCTGCACATCCGGCAACCAAAGCAACAATAACAGCAGCCGATACTAACTTAATTAATTTCATCATAATAAATTCCCTGAATATGTTTTTTTCAAACTACAATCTAAAAGGAAAAGTGCAATGCAAAATACAACAATAAATTGTTAAATTACAACTAATTGTTAAAGCTCTCCAGCAATTTGTTATGAATTGATTACACCATGCGTATCGTTCATGCCGAAGGCCCATAGATTATCGGGTACAATGACGGGATTTCTTCTGCCCACTCACAACACTTATATCGCATAATACGATCTGATTTGTCCAAAACCGCTAAAGAACATCGACCGTTTCTCTGGCGGACGGGGATATTATCAATGAGGGTATAGCGTGTTTGGGGGGCCTTTTAGCCGTAATGTGCAACCTAAAGTAACCCGTGCACTAGCGCCAAGCAATATTGACTTTACCATTCTCAAACTTGGCGCTACTTAGTCGACCTTGGACTAACATCGACAAGGGGGGTATTCGTTGCAGTCACGACGTAAATTTCTGCTGGGTTCGGGAAGTGCTGGAATAACTGCACTTGCATCACCGGCACTTGCCATCGGTAACTTTGATCTTAATATAATTCGCCAACGCACAAATGAAACCTTTCAGGGTGATGTGATGCGTCAAGGGTTGTTCAAAAAGCGCATTGATGGCGCAGCACTTAAACGTCTAAACCAGTTGATGCGTGATCTCCGCGCTGATGTTGTACATGATATGGATTTGGATCTGATCGACCTTATCGGCCGCATTCAAAGGCATATACCTGACCGTCCCTTGATGATTACTTCAGCCTATCGCACCAAAGCGACAAACAATGCCATTCGCGGCAGTTCGCGTGGCAGTCTACACATGGACGGCAAAGCGCTGGATATCCGCGTTCCTGGCTTTTCAACGCGAAAGCTACGTAAAATCGCGCGTGCAGAAAGTGACGGCGGTGTTGGCTGGTATCCAAGGCGCGACTTTATTCATGTGGACACAGGCCCGAATAGGGATTGGCGGCGTTGAACTGGGCGTTTTTGGCAGGTGGGTAAAACATTTAAATTGACTGCGATTTAATTTGCATCAAGATCACTTCCAGAGAGGAGTGAGAAATGGGGGAACACATAGTATCCGGCGAAAAGGGTGGCTTTGATAAAAACGCCCAAAAATCTTTCACGCTGCCATCGCGCTATTATACTGATGAAGCTATTCATCAACAGGAAATTCGGAAAATCTTTCAACGTTCGTGGTTATATGTAGGCCATGTTTCGGATTTACCCGAGGTTGGAAGTTACATAACCGAGGATATAGCAGGCCAACCCGTTCTAATCCTGCGCGCAAAAGATAATGAAATACGCGCATTTTTCAATGTATGCCAGCATCGGGGCCATTTGCTTTTGTCCGGTCGCGGGAAAACCGGAAACCGTATTGTTTGCCCCTATCATGCATGGTGCTACGGGCTGGACGGCACCCTTGCCACGGCGCGAATGACGCGTGATGTTGCAGATTTTGACAGGGCGGATTTCGGCCTCAAAACGATCCAGCATGCTTTGGTCGCGGGCATGATTTTTATTAACTTTGATCCAAACGCGAAACCCGAGGATGGCGATCTGCCAGCGTTCGAAAAAACCATACTTGGCCATTTACCCGAAATGCCCGAATATGCAGCATATCACAGGTTTGATTTTGATATAACCGCTAACTGGAAAGTCGTGGTGGATAACTTTTCTGAAGGCTATCACATTCCCATTGCCCACCCGACATTGGCCACACTTTACAATGAAAAAGGTGGGACTTCACAGGTTGGCAAGCGCTATAAGTTTTTCCAGAAAACTGCCAAAGCGGGGTTTGGTGGGTTTGAAACCAAAGGCGATGAACCGTATATGACGTGGTTTCTGTGGCCCAATCTATGCCTGCTGAGCCTGCCTGGCAGCCCGCAATTAATTGTCCTGCGCATTAGCCCGAACGGGCCCGGGCGCTCATTGGAACACGCAGATATTTACAGCCCATCAGGGGCAGAGACACCCAACCTGACTGCGGTCACTTCGCTATTTGCCCAAATGTTCAACCAAGAAGACATTGCTTTGGTGGAAAGTGTCCAACGCGGCCTTTCCAGTCTTGGCTATGATCAAGGTCGTTATGTTGCAGATCGGGAGAATTCATGGTTTTCAGAGTCCGGACTGCACAGTTTTCATCAGCAAATTCTGGATGATCTTTCCACGGAGAGTTAAGTTAACCTGCAATAATAGTTCCTCAGGCAAGTTTCCGCCAATAATTCACATGCACCATGAGATAATAGCATTTTGCACTAAACATCTGTAATGCCTTAAGAATTGTCGCATAACATATGTGTGAGCAATTTGTGAGCAGAAGGAAGACTGCATGAATAATATTCTATGCTGTATGGTTTTATGTATTTCATTCACTGGTTGCGCGACTGTTGCTTTACCAATTGCCGCAGCGGTGGGTTTACAAGTTAGCACAGATCACTCGAAAAAATATTTAAGTGATTATGAAATCCAAGTCTCGCGCATGTCATGCCGCCAACTTGCATCGGAACATGCTGAATTACGTAAATTCAATGCCAATCCATTTATGCACTCAGGTGATAGATATACATTGGTACAAAGCAGAATGAAGGCAAAAGGCTGCCGTATTCCGAAAGCAACGAAAAATACCACTTTCAAAGATAAACTCATTACCTGGGCAAACTGAGAGTAGAATTCTAACGATCGACCCTTGATTGATACCCTCTTTCGACCTATACCGCGCAAACTTGGTATGAATGGATTCGCACCATGCGTTTCTTTTATGCTGAAGGCCCAAAGGTTATCGGGTGCAATGTGACGGAATATCTTCTACCCGGTCATTACGCACATATCGCATCAGCGATCTGATTTGTCCAAAGCCACCAAAGAACGTCGACCTGATCTCTGGCGGGCGCATATGCGGACCCGAATGAAGACCAAGAGCCCTGAGGACGCATCAATCAAAACCACCAAAAGGTGTGTAAAAGGAAAACGTTATGAACTTGCTGGCACAGCTAGATGCTGAACAAATCGCAAGCCTAGGTAAAGAAATCCCTGATTTCAAAGCGGGTGATACCATCCGCGTAGGCTACAAAGTGACCGAAGGGACGCGCTCTCGCGTTCAAAACTACGAAGGCGTTTGCATTGCACGTCAAAGCGGCTCGACTATCGCTGCCTCTTTCACAGTGCGCAAAATCTCTTTCGGTGAAGGTGTGGAACGTGTGTTCCCGCTTTATTCAACGAATATCGACAGCATTACAATTGTGCGCCGTGGCCGTGTGCGCCGCGCCAAACTTTACTACCTGCGCGATCGCCGTGGTAAATCTGCACGTATTGCTGAAAAAACCAACTACAAACCTAAATCTGCGAAATAGGAGCGGTAAAGATGAAAAAAGAACTGCACCCGGATTATCATGCAATCACTGTTCAGTTGACAGATGGTTCAACTTACCAAACACGCTCCTCATATGGCGCCGAAGGCGACACGTTGGTTCTGGACATCGACCCGTCTGTGCATCCTGCATGGACTGGCGGCAACCAAAAATTGATGGATGCCGGCGGCCGTGTTTCCAAGTTCAAAAAGAAATACGAAGGTTTGGGGTTTTAAGAACCGCACCCTTTTCGAGATCAAGAAAGCCGTTCCTTTGGGGCGGCTTTTTTTATACTCTGGCACATATGTTAACTCTATTTTTTAAACGCGCCATATTGTTAACTATCCTTCCCAAATCACAAACAATATTGTAAATGAGCAGCCAATGACGCATAGTCGCGTTAATGCCTTTATTATTTGGGCAGTGGGGTAATTGAATGGCACATATAATTGTTTTCGGAAACGAAAAAGGCGGATCGGGCAAGTCCACTACAGCAATGCATGTTCTAACGGCACTATTGCGGTCGGGTAAAACCGTGGGAGCCCTTGATCTTGATTTACGGCAAAAAACG
>JAJFHY010000241.1 GCA_021775375.1 Amylibacter sp.
GGTTTAGTCTCTGCCACGGTGACTGCAAAAGGTATGCTGCGGCGACTGGATATTGACCCTACCATTCTTGTCCCCAGCGAAAAAGAGGTTGTAGAGGATTTGATCGTTGCCGCCATTAAGGATGCACAGGAAAAAGCCGCAATTGCCGCCAAAGAAGAAATGGCCAAGGTAACCGAAGGGTTGAACCTGCCTGCAGGCATGGAACTGCCGTTTTAGGGGCGAATGTGAGCAGTAAAAACTCTGACATAGACAATCTGATTGCGCTTATGGCCAAGCTGCCGGGCTTGGGCCCGCGCTCGGCGCGGCGTGCAGTTTTGCATTTGATCAAGAAACGCTCGATCCTGTTGAACCCGTTGGCGGATGCGCTGTTCAATGTCGCGCAAACCGCTCGCGAATGTACAGTTTGCGGCAATATCGGCACCGATGATCTCTGCGAGATTTGTACCAATGGCAAGCGCCGGAACGGGCAGATCTGTGTTGTCGAAGATGTCGCTGACCTATGGGCAATGGAACGCGCGGCGGCCTTCAAGGGCCGTTATCATGTGCTGGGTGGATCACTGTCGGCTCTTGACGGTGTCGGGCCGGAAGAATTGCGTATCCCGCTTTTGGTAGATCGGATTAGGGATGAAGCTGTGCAAGAGGTTGTTCTGGCCTTGAATGCCACCGTCGACGGCCAAACCACAGCACACTATATCGCCGATCAACTGGAAGATACCGAGGTCGAGATCAGCCTGCTGGCCCAAGGCGTACCTATCGGCGGTGAGCTGGATTACCTCGATGACGGCACGATCACGGCGGCACTTGCTGCGCGGAAACCGCTTTAGCGGTGCGATCCAAAAGGCCACTCATTCGGATAAAACCCTTGTAACTGGACGTGCGGGCATTCAATGCGTAACGTACGTTACATGGGTTATTTACCGTTCGGAGGGGTTTTATGAGCGACGAGAGCAATGTTTCCGTGGCTTTTCGGAACCTGGTCCGTCAGTACGCGCCGGGGCTGGATACCTTAATTCAATATGACCGTTCATGGTTGTCGCGCGATTTCGGTGCGGGATTGTCCGTTGCTGCCATAGCGCTTCCCATCGGTATTGCCTATGCCGAACTTGCCGGCGTTCCGATTGTTGTCGGCATGTATTCGGCAATTTTTCCGCTGCTTGCATATGCCATATTCGGCTCGTCCCGCCAGTTGATGGTCGGCCCTGATGCTGCAACCTGTATTATGGTTGCGGGCAGTGTCGGGCATTTGGCGGGCGGCGACCCTGAAAAATATATGGCCCTTATGGTTGTTCTCACACTGATGACGGGTGTTTTTTATGTCATAGGCGGTATTGCGAAATTGGGTTTCATTGCGAATTTCCTGTCCCAGCCGGTTCTTGTCGGATTTCTAAACGGTATCGCCTTATTGATCATCATCGGGCAGCTTCCCAAGCTGTTCGGATATACCAGTTACGCCAGTGAGTTCTTTCCCAAATTACTGGAATTTTTCAATGTAATGAGTCATTTCGAGGCAGTTCACCAGCCGACAATGATACTTGGTATCGGGCTGTTCGGGCTCTTGATTGCGCTGCAGCGTCTTGCGCCGAAAATCCCTGCGGCTCTGGTCGTTGTGATCACCGGTATCATAGTGGTTTTTGTTTTTGAACTGGTGGAATTTGATATTGCGCTTCTTGGATCGGTGCAAGCCGGTCTTCCTGAATTTCACTTCGTAGTGTTTGATTTTGCGATTTACGGCGAACTGATAGGCGACGCCGCCGCCGTTATGCTGATCAGTTTCACAAGCGGTGTGCTGACCGCCAAGAGTTTTGCCAGCCGTAACAATTACGAGATTGACGCCAATCAGGAAATGATTGCTTTCGGTGCCGCGAATATCCTTACAGGACTTTTTCAGGGCTTCCCGGTCACCGGTGCAGACTCGCGTACCGCCGTCAATAATGCGACAGGCGGGAAAACCCAGTTGGTGGGTGTTGTTGCAGCTGCCGTGATGCTTTTTGTGTTGTTCTTTCTGACGGGGCCGTTAAGTTATATGCCCAACGCGGGCTTGGCAGTGGTCATTATCGTCGCGGCTTTTGGCCTTATTGATTTTACCGCACTTTATCATCTTTTCTGTATCAGCCGGCGCGAGCTTATGCTCTCGCTTGGAACCACGTTCGGTATATTGATGCTGGGCGCACTTCCGGGTGTATTCCTTAGCCTCATTCTGACTTTTGCATGGTTGATTTATGTGGGCTCACGGCCCCATGTCACAATTCTGGGGCACACAAAGGATATCGGCCCCAAAGGGTATCATAGCGTTCTGGATTATCCCGATGCGGTAACTTATCCCGGTCTGCTTATCTTTCGGTTTGAATCCGATCTGTTATTCTACAATATTGATTATTTCAAACAGAGTCTTCTGGAAGCGATTGAAGTGGCTGAAACACCTGTTGAATGGGTTATTATCGATGCCAGCCCGATCAATATATTGGATATCACCGCAGTTCAAAAGATTGATGATCTAACTGAAGAGTTGGCAGCACAGGGTATTGTGCTGGCCCGCGCCCGCGCCAAACGAAGCCGTTCCAGGTTCTTTTCCGGTGATTGGGGGAAAGAACGGGATGAGATGCAAAGCGACCGTGATTTTCCGACGATCGGCGACGCATTAAAGGCTTTTGACAATCGCCCGAACCCATTGACCAATAGGTCTTAGGCTTTCTATTTCAAAGCCGCCTCGTGCTGAACGCTATAAAGCAATTCTGGGATGGGCTTCAACTCACATTTGCAATGAACCACCCAACATCCCGGACATATTCCCGTCTTGAAAACCACTCTTGCGTTTGATTAAAATCGTGGCAACTACTTTATATTAATCGTTCCTTTCATATGTGGATGGAACACGCAGAAGTATTCACCGGTCATTCCTTTTGTCACTTGCAAAGATTTGCTTTGACTTTTTTCCAACATTTCCGTGTCCCAATCCCCAGCTTCGGCTGTTGCCGTATGTGCTACTAAATCCTGATTGACCCATGTGATTGTATCACCGATATGCACATCGATATGATCGGGTTCAAATTTGAACTTGCGAATGTTTATTGTATATTCAGCAGGGGTTGTGTGGGCCTGCGCAAGATTAAGCCCCGTGACAGTATATGCTGCCACGGAACTTATTAGTAGATTTCGCCTATTGATCTTTTGCATCAGTTGACTTCGCCAACCATCATTTCGGCATGATGCTCATGGGCTTGGAAAATCTCCAAACCGGCTTCGAAAAGTGACTTCACTTCCGCATTTTCTATGTTTGGTATGAACGTATTGCCAACCAGATCATTAACCGCCTTATGGTAAGCCAATTCATTTTCTGCATAAAACTTATCGAATGCGGCACCGCGAAGCGCGCTCATTTCTGTAATCAGTTTTTCTGCATTTTCCTGCAAGGATTGACTTAGAAAATTATCCTGTGGTTGTGCATCCAGTTTTGCCAAAAGAGCAAGGGCTTGTTCATTTACGGCTGTATGATCACGGATCATGGTTTTTGCAAAATCGTGAATGGCTGGATTGCTTGAAATCGCCAATGCCAGATGCGCGTAACGTATATCGATATTGTCAGCGATATAGGCAACATGCGCGATTTCCAGATCGTTTAGCTTTGCCGGATCGTTGGCATGGGCAACACCCACCATTGATGCGATAAAGCCTGCGGCTAGAAGTGTTGTTTTGATTTTCATAATATTATCCTTATGGTTTATATGCTGCATGAAATGCCGCTATTTGATGCCATACTGATAAGATATAAATGCTGTTGTTTGAATGATTGAAAGTTCAAATAAATTGATCAATCGTACGGATACTTTACAAAATGTGATTAACTCGTCATGTAGAAATGGCAACCATTGGAACCGGCATGGACATACTCAGTGATATTTTATCTCATCTTCAATTGTCGGGAACCTTATATTTCAGGACATCGTTCACTTCCCCGTGGAGTATCAGAGTTCCGGCTTTTGAAAACGTGGCGCGGTTTCATTATGCCGATAAAGGCCGCTGTCTGGTGCGGGTCGGAGATCAATCTGCACCTGTGACATTGGAGCAGGGTGATTTAATTATTATCATGCGCGGGGCAACACATGCGCTTTACTGTGATCCTACGACCGAAGAATTAGCGGTTCAGTTAGACCAGGTGGTGGAAGCATCTGGTTATAATGGCACTGGTGCGCTGGTTTATGGTGGCGAATTTGGTACCCATCACGAAACCCAATTGGTTTGTGGACATTTTTCATTTGCAAGCCATGTCAGCCATATGCTGATTGATGCTCTGCCACCCTATATACATATACGCAATTATGGCGAAACATCCGGCCGATGGATGGAAAATACTTTGCGGGTAATCGGAAATGAGGTGGGGCGTGCCCAAATGGGGGGCGATCTGATCGGTTTGAAATTATCGGAAATTATTTTTGCACAAGCCTTACGTGATTATCTGGAAACTGAAGGTGCGGACAGACCGGTTCTATCCGGCTTCAGCAACCCCAATATCGCACGCGTGTTGACAGCTGTTCACCAAGACCCTGCATATCCATGGACATTGGGACATTTGGCGAAAATTGCCGGGTTGTCGCGCACAACTTTTGCGATGCGGTTTGTGAAATACATGTTGGTGACACCCATGGGCTATATAACCAATTGGCGCATGCAAATTGCCAGCCAGAAACTGTTGAAAACCGATGATCCAATCATCAAGATCGCTGAAGAAGTGGGTTATCAGTCTGAAGCTGCATTTGGCCGCGTATTCAAAAAATACCACCAAACTGCCCCTGCAACATACCGCCGGCAAGCGTAAGCATTAAATTTGATAATGGGGTTGTAAGTTACCACGTTTAATTCAAACGCAAAGGCGATTTTATGGACGAAAAATGTAAATGTGCGTTTGGTTGGATTTCCATAAAGTCTGGACTGACCACCTAAGACCTATTTAAAAGCTTTGATCGCGCCTCGTTAAATTCTTCTTCCGATATGTGGCCGTCTTCTTTGAGCTTTGCCCACTTTAGAAGTTCGTCGGCAACTGAATACGGTTTTAATTTCTCACTTTGAAGAATGTCGACGCTAGCTTTTGAATTATCTGGTGTCGGCTTTTTGGGTTAATTTGAAAATGTCCCATTAATAGCTACCCACTCACTGTGGTTTTGTAATGGTAGAAAATAGAGATATTTGACGATAAAAAAACAAACCAACGTTGCAACTAGAAATGTAGAGGATGCGGCCAAAGCCTCTTCCATATCGTTTGTATAGTAATAATTGGAGTTGTCGGTCTGATACGCATAAGCAAGACTAATCATAGCATAAGCAGCTACTATAAATAATAAGATAGTTGCTACCGTACAGTAAATTTTCACGGCTTTAACAGATGCTGCGACGCTAGAAAAATCATTATTTTTCTTCATCATGTAATAACCAAATGTCAAAAATAACACAGGGAGAATACCTACCATTAAAGGGAAGATTAAAGGGATGAGAAGAAGCATAAATATTACTATTTTAAAATGTTCATTTGCACTCAATGGCTTATTATTCAAAACGTACTCCATTATTATAAAAGGCATTCAATATCGGCTCTGCGCTTAATTTCTAAAGCGTGTTTTGCCCTGCAGCAAGTCAGTTATTTTAGGTTAGTGTCCGATAGGGTGGACTTCAGCGGATTGGGGCCAAAGCGATTGTCGCTTTGGCTACCGGTCTTAGCCAAAAGGACAATCAGGATTACGGACGAAAGTATTCCAACATATGGAATTACGCCCAACACAAGGAAAAGGAAGACCCACCAACCGGACATATTACGATCATGAAGGCGGCGCACTATCGCAGACCACCCTGGAATAACAGTAGCTAACATGAAGATAGCCATCGGAATAATCATCACCCATATAAATACAGGCGAAATATCGTTACTCGACAGCCTTAATCCATTAGTCAGAGCTATAACTAGGATTATCAGTATTTCCCAACCAAACAGCACTGACCACCAGAACAGCACTGACCACCAATATTCAGAGCGCGACGCTCTACCCGAGAATGTAAAATACTTTTCCTTGTAGACTATGCTGACAGCTTCTCTGAAAGTAGAGTTTCCCACATTTCTAATTTTTTTGAACCCAAGGAAAATCAAGGCCGCTATCACTAGAAGCGGTAAAAATGGTATAATGGTCATAAAATATCCTTGTGAGATCACAGCAAGCGTATGGCGGGCTTCTTATGGAAATCCTACCTAACAAATCGTAACATTTTTCCACCCATAAAACCACCCTTGTGATTGGTTTAACCCTGCAACGCGTGGGCTGAAGCCCACCCCACGGGTAAGCTCGGACTTCGGGGTGCATTTTTTGTATAAGTGGATAATTTTCAATAGGTTAACTATGTGTCCCAACTGGGACATTGCGGTGTTACTGTAATTGCTTCGCCTTAGCACGCTTTTTCAAAGCCGCCTCGCGTTGGGCGATATAAAGCGTAGATCCTATGATAATTACCGCCCCCAAAAGCGTTTGCCAGTCAGGTTTTTCCCCACACATAAAATAAGCGGCAATCCCGATGAAATCCAGCCGCAGATAGGCCACAGGCGCCAGTATCCCCGCCTCTGCGTGGCGGTAAGCCTCGATATCCGCAATACCGCGCACCATGCTGGTCAGAGCGACCAAAATAATCGCAACCCATGTGGCCCCGATATCAGGAATAACCAGATCAGTGCCGACAATCGGGATCGTCAACAACGTGGTGATCACGATGGATGAAAAATAGGTACTCAACGGCCCGTCCGCCTGTGCCAGTTTGCGCGACATTGTCAGCGCGCTTGCAAAGCACAATGAACTGCCCATAGCTGTTAACATACCAAGATTGAACTCGCCAAAGCCCGGCCGCAAAACCACAAGCGCCCCGATAAAACCGGCAAAAATAGCCGCGATACGCCGCGGCCCGATGGTTTCTTTATGAATGAGCATGGCCAGAAGTGTCGCAAAAATAGGTGCGGTGAAAAACAATACCGTCGCAGTAGCCAGCGGTATCGTAGCAATGGTGTAAAATCCGAAATGCGTGGCAATAGCCACCAATGTACCGCGAATAAGATGTTGCACAGGTCTGCTGAACGATAGTTTTTTGCGCAAAGGCGTAACAAGGACAAAGGCCGCCCCCACCAGCACAATCGCGATAGCTGATCTGTAAAGCACCACTTGTACGCTACTTAGTTCCAAGGAGACGACACGCACAGCCAAGGTCATGATGCTGGCGACAAGAACCGAAACCAGCATCCACAAAATGCCACGCAGATTGTCGCGCTCTTCAACCGGATGGGTTGTGTCTTTTATACTGTCTAAAGGGGCATCAAAGGGGGTGGGCATGAAATTATCTCTGTTTTCCAAGTGGTAGACAGAGGGTTGGGGAATGGCAACGGGATATGCAAAAATATCTTTTAAAATATTTTCAACTTTCGGCATTTGCTTTATTTACAAATGGTCGTGAAAAAGCGAATGTGCGCCAACATCAAGCATGCCCGCGTGATGGAATGGTAGACATAAGAGACTTAAAATCTCTGGGCTTAGGCCGTGCCGGTTCGAGTCCGGCCGCGGGTACCACATAACAGTTTTTCCAAGTCTGATGACAATCGGAATGTCTTGCATTTGATGATTATAGAGGCTCCATCTTTAAAATTGCTCCGGATATCTCAAATCCAGAGCAACGGATGTTGAGCATTGCAAACCAGGAGATGCTTTTTGCACACTCCCGGTTGTTAATGGAATAGCTATTGGTTTTATTAAAGCTAAACTTATTCCATCATAGATTGGGGTAGCGGATAATCTGGGTTTATGGCCAGCAATTGCTTTACAGTTTTTTTCGACTGCTCTGTCTGACCCAATTCCAATTGTGCATTTGCCTTCAGAAACAGAACTGTCACATTATCAGATTGCTGGCCCAAGAGGGCATTCAGGACTGAAAGGGCTTTTGGATATTTGCCTGCTTGGCTAAGAACGGCAGCGTAATCAGTTAATACAAAGGGATCATCGCCAGACAATAACGCTGCTTTTTCCAGATTGCTTATTGCGCGATCAAATTGACGCTGGCTTGCCAGATAATTCCCGAAATATTGAAAAATCACAAAGGAGTTCGGTAATGCGGTTTGTGCATCCTGCATAGTCTTCTCTACCAAATCAGGACGTCTTTCAGCGGTTTCCAGTTTAGCCTTCATAATCCACGCATCGGATAATTGAGGGTCAATAATCAATGCCTCGCCAATGGCGGCCTTGGCGGCCTTGATGTTCCTGAATGACAGTGCAAGTCCGGCAAGTCCCATTTGGGTATTTGGATGGTCCGCGCTGGCAAGAAGTGATTTCTGAAACTCGATGAATGCACCTGAAAATAGCTCTCTTTGATCCGGTGTAAAATGCGTAGGAGAAATCGTGATCAGGCTTCTTGCAGCAGCTATCCTTACCGCACGCATTTTATCGCTTAACCTCGGGATCAGGTTTGCTATAGCAACATTGGGCGGGGATTGTTGAAATAGACGGGTCGTTGCAGCCCTGATGAAAGGGCTTTCGTGTGTCAGATAGCGTTTCAGGTTCTGCCACGAAAGTTCTGCCCCGTACGGTAATAATTTTTCGAATGCAGAGGCGCGAATGATAGCGGGCAATTCCGGGTTTTCTGCAATTGACATTAAATCAGCAACATTTGTTTGCAGATTTGGTGAACGCTCAACTCTGTTGAAAATAACGGCAAATTCTGTCGTTGTCCTTTTGGAGTTCGGAAACCATTCATTTAGTGTTTTAATAGCCCAATCTGCGTCTTTACCGACATGGCAACCGGTACAGGCATTCGGTGTTCCGATCGCAGCACTGTCTTGTGGGTTGGGGATGCCAAAACGATGATCGCGGCGTGCGTCAACCGCCATATATGTTGTTTCAGGCATATGGCATGAAACACATTGTGCGCCCTTGGATCCCACCGGATGATTATGGTGGGAAGGACTGTCATAAGTTTTTTTCACTAAAGATGGAAAACGTGTGTTTCCATCACTGTTATGACATTGTGAACATAGCGTGTTTTCAGTGGTTTTAACCTGACCTGAATGTGGATTGTGGCAATCTGAACATGTTATACCTGCGGCATACATTTTGCTTTGCAGGAATGAACCCAATACATAGACTTCGTCTTTGATCTGGCCATCAGAGTGGTATAAATCAGGCCGTAACAGTGCCAGATTGTAATTGTCAGAGAACGCGGAGCCGGGCAAAGGACTGTTTTCTGTAAATGCGCTGCGTCTTGAATGGCAACCTGCGCAAACCTGTATTTCACGTTCAGCAGGGCTTTGCCCTTTTACTTTTAACAGGCCTTTTTCGGTTATTCCCAAATAAGCCTTAAGCTCAAATATATCCGGTTGTTCAGCCCATTGCACATGTGCTTGTCCCGGGCCATGACATGCTTCACAGGTCACACCGACTTCACTCCATGTGCTTGCGAATGAACGGGTGGGCATGTCGTAATTTTTCTTGAAATCTGTGGCATGACATTCAGCGCAACGGCCATTCCAGTTTTTATACACACCTGTCCAGTGCAGCGCATTTCCCGGAATATTATCTTGTTGTTCCGGAAATACCATAAACCACTTATTGGTTACAGTATCCCAGGCGATATCCAATACTTGCAGCCGCCCACCATCTTGTTCAATCAGATATTGTTGAAGTGGTTTGACGCCAACGGCATATTGGATTTCATATTTTTGCAGGCTGCCTTTTTCATCCTTGGTTTCGATCCAGAATTTATCTGCATCGGTTGAAAAACGTGTTGTTACACCGTGATGCTCGAAGGCTGTATTGTTGAAATCACCCAGTAAATTTTCTTTTGTAGCAGGAAGCCATGCCCAACTGTGATCAGACATGTCCCAAAGTGATTTTTGTTCCTGATGGCAGTCAATACATGCTTTGGTAGTGACGTATTTTGGATGATCAATTTTGCCTTGGGCATATGATGTGCTTGGCATAAATCCGGCTAGTATTACAAGAAAGTATAAAATACCCGGTATAATAATTGTTGGGAAAAATTCACGTAAACCGGGTTTTATAGAAATTGGATTGTTCATATATTTCAGATCTTTTTTGATTGAAGAGTGGGCTGATCAAGGGTCGGAAGTTGGCATTAAATAATCTTAATTGCAAGTTATGGACTTATGATAGTGGCATCATTTTATTAGTTGATAGAAATTGACAGAAATACAACTAAGCGGTTAGTATTCCGATTATTCCGATTATTCCGATTATTCCGAGCTGGTCGGAAATTATTGACTATAACATAATTTGAAAGGGAGTTTAAATGTTTAGCTATATATCACTAACATATCAAAAATCGCGATATACATTTGCATCGGTTTTGATTGCATCATCGCTGGTATTTGGGGCCGCGAATGCGGCAACAGACAAGCCCAATATACTTGTTATCTGGGGCGATGATATCGGCCAATCCAACATCAGCGCCTACACAATGGGGATGATGGGGTACCGTACACCGAACATTGACCGGATTGCCAACGAAGGTATGATTTTTACAGATTATTACGCCGAACAATCCTGTACTGCGGGCCGGGCATCCTACATCATGGGGCAAAGCGTGTTTCGCAGTGGTCTGTCGAAAGTCGGCATGCCTGGTGCCAAAGAAGGTATGAAAATCGAAGACCCGACAATCGCCGGTTTGTTGAAAGAGCACGGCTATGTTACGGGGCAGTTTGGTAAAAATCACCTTGGTGACCTAGATGAAATGCTGCCGACCAATCATGGATTTGATGAATTTTTCGGCAACCTCTATCATCTGAATGCAGAAGAAGAACCCGAGTTGGAAGATTACCCCAAAGATCCGGCTTTTCGTGAAAGATATGGTCCCCGGGGTGTTCTTGGCTCTACGGCTGGTGGAGAAATTATAGATACCGGGCCATTAACAAAAAAGCGTATGGAAACAGTTGATGACGAGACTATTGATAAAGCTCTGGACTTTATTGATCGTGCCCATGCTGCAGATAAACCATTTTTTGTTTGGTGGAATGGTACACGGATGCATTTCCGCACGCATGTGAAAGCGGAATTACGCGGCATTTCCGGTCAAGACGAATATGGTGATGGCATGATCGAACACGACCGTCACGTTGGTATGTTGCTTGATAAAGTTGACGATTTGGGCATCGCTGACAATACCATTGTTCATTACTCAACAGACAACGGCGTTCACATGAACACCTGGCCTGATGCGGGTATGACGCCATTCCGTGGTGAGAAAAATACCAATTGGGAAGGCGGCTGGCGCGTGCCATCAATGGTACGTTGGCCGGGCAAAATCAAGGAAGGTTCTGTTTCCAACGAGATTATGCACCATATGGATTGGCTGCCAACTTATGTAGCTGTTGCCGGCAACCCAGACATCAAGGAGCAACTGAAAGCTGGTGGTGTTAAGGCCATTGGCCGTGAATACAATGTGCATCTGGATGGATACAATTTCTTGCCTTACCTGACTGGTAAAGTGGAAGAAGGCCCGCGTAAGGAAGTCGTCTATTTCTCGGATGAAGGTGATCTGACCGCATTGCGTTATGGTGACTGGAAAGCGATATTCCTTGAGCAGCGTGTAGAAGGTACATTGCTGGCATGGGGTGAACCTTGGACTGAGTTGCG
The DNA here is from genome assembly GCA_021775375.1 of Amylibacter sp. Lineage (GTDB taxonomy): Bacteria > Pseudomonadota > Alphaproteobacteria > Rhodobacterales > Rhodobacteraceae > Amylibacter. The sequence continues at coordinate 11,661 of JAJFHY010000241.1, forward strand.
CATACCATTACTGTTCAATCTACGCCGCGACCCATATGAACGTGCGACATTAACATCAAACACATATTGGGACTGGTATCTGGATCATGCATTCCTGTTGCTTCCTGCAGCTGATTATATTGGGCAATTCCTTGAAACTTTTAAGGAATTTCCACCACGTCAAAAACCAGGCAGCTTTACAATTGGGGATGCAAAAGAAACAATTCTATCAGGGATTGGCTCTAAATAATTTTTCCAACTCAATCATTGAACCATTCCGCCTACCGGCGGGGTGGTTTTTACTTTGGTTCCTATGTCTTCGAGCAATGTAAGAGGTTATTTATGTATAATTATATTAAATGCGCTGCCCTTTGTGTAATTCCTGCAATTATTGCAGCACCAAGTGCCGCGAAGGATCTTCAAAAGCCTAAATTGATATTACAAATTACAGTGGACCAGCTGCGCGGTGACCTGCCTTGGCGTTATAAGGATCGACTGGGCGAAAACGGGTTTCGCTATCTTATGGAAAACGGGATTGTGTACCGCAACGCCCACCATTCTCATGCCAATACTGAAACCATTGTTGGACATTCAAGTCTTGCCACAGGTGCGACACCCGCAAAGCACGGTATGATCGGTAACGTATGGCTGGACCGTGTAAGTGGTGAATTGACCTCTAACATTGAAGACGCGCGCTATCCTATTATTGGGGCGGATGCCGGTGTCGATCAATCAACAGAGATAGATGCGACACAAAGAACCGCCCGTTCCGATGGTCGTTCGCCCAGTCGTATTCTGGTTTCGACTTTTTCCGACGAGCTAAACCTTAGCCAAGGCGGACAGGCGAAAGTATTCGGCGTGTCGATCAAAGATCGTGGCGCCATTTCAATGGCGGGACATACCGGCAAAGCTTTTTGGTTTTCGAAAAAATCAGGTGAATTTATTACCAGCAGTTTTTACTATGACAAATACCCGGATTGGGTGGCGCAGTTTAATGCGACAAACCCGGTGATGCAGTATGTTGGTAAAAGCTGGGACCTGATGTACGACAAGGGATCTTATCTATTCGGCGGCTCGGATGACCGTTCTTACGAGACTACATTTCCGGGTTATGGGCGAACTTTCCCGCATGCATACGGTAAACGGGAAGATAAATATTTTACAACATTTCTGACTATGGGACCGGCCGGAGATCATCTTACACTGGATTTTGCAAAAGAGCTGATCAAGAACGAAGATATTGGCCAGGATGCCGTGCCGGATTATTTATCCATCAGCTTTTCTGTCACTGATTATGTTGGCCATATCTTCGGACCTTCCAGTCTGGAAGCCGAAGACAATATCCTGCAACTGGACCGAACGCTGGCCGAGTTATTTGCCTATATTGATGACAATGTAGGTTTGGATCAAACGCTGATAGTTCTTTCTGCCGACCATGGTGGGCCAGAGGCGCCCGAGTACCTGTCAGAATTGGGCTTTGAGGCTTCTTATATTGATCCGGACAGTTTTGACAAAGCCAGTGCAATTTCTGTCTTGAAAAAGCGCTTTGGTATTGGTGAGGAACTCATCAGCACGTACTATCACCCCTATCTTTACCTGAACCGGGAAGCCATAGAAAAACAGGGTTTGGATATGTTGGAAGTGGAACAGGCCGTGGCAGAGGAAATTTCCAAATTTGACGGTGTGGCACTTGCCGTTTCCAGCTCGGCTTTGGCGTCGGGCCAACTTCCGGACACACCGCTGACCCGTTCGATCCTGAACAACTATAATCCGAAAAGATCAGGTGATATCTATTTGGTTTTCGACCCGAACCGTTTCATTAACGATTTTGACGGTCTTACGGTGGCAGCAACACATGGCTCGCCTTGGAGCTATGATACTTATGTGCCTATTATGTTTGCCGGGGCTGGAATTACACCATCTCAGGTTTACCGGCACGTTGAACCACTGGCTATCGCACCTACGCTATCACTTATAGTTGGCGGTAAGCCACCATCAGGATCTACAGGAGAAGTTTTGGAAGAAGTTTGGCAGTAATCTTTACATAGAGAATATAATGCCCGTTGCACATCAATATGACGCTATTCGTGTAAACATCTAATAGGTCTTGGGTTAGACGTTATAGTAATCGCGATACCATGCTACAAACTTGCCAATACCCTGTTTCACGGATGTTTGCGGCCTATAGCCGGTTAGGCGCTGTAGCAGTTCCGAATTTGCCCAAGTGGCCGGTACATCACCCTTTTGCATCTCCATATAATTCCGTTCGATTGGTTGACCAATGGCCGCTTCTATCTCATCAATAAAGTCCAACAACTGGACCTTGTCATTGTTACCAATATTTACGACGCGGTAAGGGGCAGCAGGACTTAAGCTGTCGCCGGCAATAATATCGTCAACGCTCTTAGGTTCTACAGGTGGGGTGTCACACAACAGGCGGATAGCATGCACCAAGTCTGTTACATAGGTGAAATCACGCGCCATGTCGCCGTTATTGTAGACATCAATGGGTTTGCCTTTTAATGCGGCATCAACGAATTTAAACAACGCCATATCGGGACGACCCCATGCGCCGTATACTGTGAAAAAGCGAAACATGGTCGTCGGAATTTTCCATAAATGCGCATAAGAATGCGCCATATTCTCATTCGCCTTTTTCGTGGCGGCATAAATCGTAAGTTGCGTATCGGTTTTATCGGTTTCCGCAAAAGGCATATCCGTGTTGGCACCGTAAACCGACGATGTGCTGGCCATCAGTAAATGCCCAACTTCGAATTCACGCGCGCATTCCATAACATTGAATGTGCCTACAATATTGGTATTGATATATGCGCGGGGATTTTCAAGTGAATATCGCACGCCTGCCTGTGCTGCCAAATGAACGATAATATCAGGCTTTGTCTGTTCAACCAGTTTATGAAGTGTATCAAAATCCTCTAACATTGCTTCAACACAGCTAAAGTTCGGATTTTGCAATAACATCTGATGGCGGCGCTGTTTTAGGCGGACATCATAGTAATCTGTCATCCCGTCAAAACCTATGACTTGAAAACCTTCTTCCAACATATGTGCGGCAAGGTGATAGCCGATAAAGCCTGCGGTGCCAGTGATCAGAACCTTGCGCATATTGTTATCTCCAACCTTAGAATACCATTAGGCATGCAAGGGATTGATCCCGAACGCAAGCCATATCGGATAATAAACGCAGGTAAGCTTTGTGACATATTACACCATTTAACCCTACCCCTGTTCTAATGTGGATAGGGTTTATTGTGATTATGCGGAGATCTGAATTGGATGTGTACCCAGACGCACAGCACGGCGTTTTTGTGGGACTAGTGAGAACCGCAATGGCGTCTCTTTCAAAGCACATATCACAGCATGTGGTTGTTTGATCATGTCTTGAAGAATTTGGGTCTCGACGCTACCGGGAAAGGCATCATCTTTGATTGGAACTAAATGTTTTGCTTCCAGTTTAAACGGGCTCATTATAAATCTCCTTACTCGTTACTGTCCTTAATCTAGAAACAAAGGGTGTAATTAATAGGCCGGAAATATGACGTTTTCTGGGCATTTAGCAGCCGGCTAACATGTACTCAAAACTTTGATGATAAGTTGTAGGTCAAGACTTTCTCAATTGTATATTGTGCAGAGGGGTGTATTTTTTACCGAATTTGATTGGCTTAAGTTAAATTAGTAATTTTTATCACATATTTTTATAGTGGGATGTGATCTAATGATATACATAAAGAGCTGCTTTTTGTTATGAGTAATACGCAATTTTTACGTTACATATGTAACGACTAAATTGTGAAGTAAAGCCTTTCCCCCGCCTTGTGGGGTGGCGGGGAGGGCTTTCGCTAAAAACATATCGTTATCGAACAGTATCAGGCTACCGTTAGGCAAGCACATTTAGCCAGATGACTAACTTGTTGGGACGTGCTGCCCATCAGAAGGCTGCCAATAGCGCCCAGACCGCGCCGACCCGTCACGATTAAATCTGCACCGCAATCTTCCGCGCAAGCTATTATTCGATCAGAAGGCTTGCCGTGTTCAAAATGGGTTTTGGTGGTTTTATGGCCGTATTTCTTGGCAATGGCCACACCGGCTGCCAGAACTTTTTCACCCGCTGCTTTAACCTCTTCCGCTGATGGCATGGTTGTGGCGGCATGAAATCCGGCAACAGCGCCCACAGGCATAGCAACAGTTTCAGGATGTGCCGTATACACCAGATGAATTGCCGAGCCGTATTTTTTACCCAGATCGCAGGCGATGCGTAATGCGTTTTCCGATGTTTCGGATCCGTCAAGACCCACAACAATTTTCTTGAACATAATCAGTCCTCCTGTTTGTTTAAGATGATTTTAGACTAAGGTAACTGTTGGCAACGTGCTTTGATCTGGGTCAAAGCGCGCTCATCCGTACGCTACCCTAATAAATTCGCAACTTTACCCGGTGTATAACCAACGTCGACGTCAAAAGTGGTTAACGGGATTTTCTGAGGCGCGCGGCACTGCGTCAGACTGAAAATCACCAAGAACTTACAGGTAAGAACAGGTGCAAAGGGTAAAAACCTTTGTTCGGCTATATAACCGCATCGGTGGGCCCACCTCTTTATACGATTTATTGATTTAGTACGAAAAACCCCGCTATCCATATAGGGTAACGGGGTGATAAGCATGTCCTATAAAATGGTGTGCCTTGCATGGATCGTTATTCATGCACCTTTTTCAATGCATATTTCATATCCGATAACATCACCTGAAAATCTCGGGTAGCGGTGACTTCGCGTTTGCCGATCAGTACATAGTCCCACCCTGCACGTCCCATTTGGGGCAGGGTCAGACGGGCAACTTCGCGCAGACGGCGCTTTGCGCGGTTGCGGGCAACCGCGTTGCCGACTTTTTTGGAACATGTGAAACCGACACGGATATCGGTTGTACCATCTTGACGATCGCGGGCTTGCAGAACGAAGCCTTTCACACCGCGATAATTGCCTTTGTTGCAGGCCAGAAAATCAGTGCGTTTTTTAAGAACATGCAGACAAACGGAAACCGCCGGGGGCGTTTCACCGGCATTCCCTAGGGTGCCTTGTGTCGCCTCCGACGGTTTCATAATTTCATAGACCTTTCGGTCAGTGCCTATGCAGACAGTTTTTTGCGGCCTTGATTGCGGCGGCGGTTCAATATAATGCGACCGTTTTTAGTTGCCATGCGTGAACGGAAACCGTGGCGGCGTTTGCGAACTAGGTTGCTCGGCTGATAAGTACGTTTCATTTCGATCTCCTGATCGGGTCATTTGGGTGAAATCGTATAAGATTCGACCCTGTCTATTCTGAAGCTGCTGTTTAGGGGTGAAAACCAGTGAAGTCAATTCGCTTTACGGGGGTTTTATTGCATGAATTCCATTATTTTTACCTACGGTTCCCGTGA
>JAJFHY010000242.1 GCA_021775375.1 Amylibacter sp.
GTTAAGATTGCCGCGAAAGGTTCCAAGAAGCAGCAACAGGGCCGTAAGCCCCTTTTAGCCGAGCCCCTCGCCAAGATTATCCACTTGAGCTGTGTGGGCAAATATTTTCAGATTTTGCTAAAAATCGGAGTTTTTCAACAGAATAGGCTCATTGCTGCCATTTAATTTTATTCGCAAATGTTTGATACGCGCATTCTGCAGCAATACACACACAATTTTCCACCTTTAAGCCAAACCCATTCCCCACTAAACTCACATCCATGACCCGCGATGAATTTAATACATTCTGCAAAAATCTGCCCGCCACAACCCATGTGGTGCAGTGGGGCAATGCGGATGTCTGGAAGGTCGGCGGTAAAGTGTTTGCCATATGCGGCTGGAACGACGGCATTGACGCGTTCACGTTTAAAGTCTCGGAAATCGCTTTTGAAGTTCTACGCGATATGCCCGGCATACGACCGGCACCATACCTTGCGTCACGCGGGTTCAAGTGGTTGCAGCATTATGCGGAACCGGGATTGCCGGACGAAGAGCTGGAAAACCACATCACCTATTCCCACCAAATGATCGCCGCTGCTTTATCCAAGAAAAAACAACGCGAACTGGGTCTGTAAAGAAAAGACCCGCCACAGTTATCTGCAACGGGCCTGAAATTCTAAATGTGTTGCGGCTTATTCGGCGGCAACCTTAACGCGGTAATCTTCCTCGGGGTAACCAAGTGCGTCCTGACCTTCGAAATTACCATGACAGTTGTGGCAAAATGATTGTTTGATTTTCATCGGTTTGCCCTTTGACTGAAGTGCTGAATATACCCAGTTGCCAAATTCATCGGCTTCGCCTGCTGCTACTTTTTCCATAAAGAATAGCGGACCCTTTTTAACTTGGCCCTTTTTGCTGACGTTAAACGATTCTTTCGCGATCACGGTGCCTACAGGCATTTTGACGCCTTCGTCGGCGAATTTCACATATTCGGCAAAGCCGGTCTCATTCACGAATGTCATCAAAAACCGCGATCCGTGGTTGCCAACGCCGCCCGGAACTGTCGATGTGACGCCCCATTCCGGATAGGCTGTTCCCCATTCGTCACCCAAAGAGGCGTAACCCTCACGCAATTCACCTTTGATACATTCATATAGTTCCACAACCTGCTCATCGGTCAGGTCATCTTTTGCCGTTGTTGTTGTGCAGGCAGCTTGAGCTATACCAGAAAATCCTAATAGCGTTGCGCTGATCACACCCATACTGATCAATTTTCTTTTCATAGTCACATACTCCTGTTGCGTCCAAAGACGGTGTTTATCAAAATCACATAATACGTGGTTCACCACCTCAAGATACCCCCCGGGAATAACAATGTTGTGAGTTATGTGTCACTGTAAGGTCGTAAATTGCACAATTAATGCAATGGGATATAACCCTGAAATGCGACCTGATCTTCAGTCTGTTTTGTTATTTTATCTTGTGATGCTGATCCCATCTTACGAGCTGGTTCTGGATTTGATCTGGGGTGATAAATACTACGCGCGCATGATGCATGTATCAGGTGTTATCTCGATCTATTTATTGGTTCTGTCATTGGCGATCACCCCGATAACCTTGCTGATAAAACGCTGGCCATGGGGTATTGCATTTAGCCGCTGGTTGCTGCCCCGCCGTCGATATATCGGCCTAGGCAGCTTTTATTACGCCTGTTTGCACCTGATCCATTACCTTCGCGAAATCAACGACATTGAAAACGTGTTTTACGAGGCTTTCGATTTTGAACTAGCAATCGGATGGTTTGCGTTGCTCATTCTCGCTTTACTGGCAATCACATCAAACAATGCATCCGTCAGGCGGCTTAAGGCCAAATGGAAACAATTGCATCAATTGGTTTATCTCGGCACGGCCTTAATATTTGCCCACTGGATGTTGTTCGATTTCTTTCCCGATCAGGCCCTCAGCTGGCTTGCAGCAGTTATTGCGATTAAATCAATTCACTTCGGTTTCCGTGTTTACCGCAAAACCCCGTGAAGCCTACGCTGGCTGTGTAGCTTGCATTGCATCACGCTTTGCAAACTCCGCCTGCCATTTGGCCAGCGCATCCCGCCCGTTGCGCCAGTTCCTGTCACCGTGGCGGAAATCCAGATATTCCAAAGCCACGGCTACGGCAATATGTGCCATATCAGTCGAGCCTTCCAGATGGCCCGCCCAGCCACTTTCCAAAGCATCCAAAGCACGGGCAATCTTGGCCCATTGTGCTTCAATCCAATCGCCATAGACTTTATCTTCGGGGCGGATGCGTTTTTCATAAACCATCAACACGGCAGCTTCCATCATCCCGTCAGCCAAGGCCTCCATCGTCAGGGTTTCCCACAAGCGTGGCCCGGTTGGATATAGCGACCCCTTCCCATAATCATCCAGATAACGCGTAATGACCCGACTGTCATAAATCACCGTTCCGTCATTGCGCACCAGACAGGGGATTTTCCCCAGCGGGTTTTGTTCAACCAAAGCATCATGGGGCGAAAAAGGGGTCGTAGCCACATCGATCTGTTCCACCTGATCCGTCAGCCCAAGCTCTATCAAACAAACACGCACCTTGCGCACAAAGGGTGAAGCCCCTGCTGTATATAATTCAATCATTTAACTTTCCTTAATTTAATTCGTCCAAGGGCAGATGCATCAATTTCCAAACCCGCACCGGTTTTCCCCAACCGTACTATCCGTTTCCAACGGTAACTACCGTTAATCTGTTGTCCCGACTTGTTTTTGCCAGCTGATATCCCTTCAGGCACCATATCCAGACTGTCCTCAACAGATTGCACGACAGGCATAACCTGCACATTACGCGCCAGTGCAACCGCGCCCGCAACCAACGCCAAAGGTATAATCGGTAACGCCATTTTCAAACCTCCTTATTCGGTGGATTTCGCATTAAATCCGCAACTTTTTGATAGCCTAGCCCAAAACCCGTCTGTTCCAAAGCCTCACTTGCATCTAACCGCGCTGCATCCGGTTTATTCTGTGCCAGCTTCCAAGTGCCGTCAACATCATCAATGTCCATTGCAATAGGTACAATCTGGCGCATCATTTTGCTTAAAGCACCCGGTGATACCTTGTCCATCTTCCAGATCGGTTTCGGGGCCAGACGCGCCTCCATTGCGCCTGAGAGACGTTCCAATATCCCAGCCAATTCCGCATCCGGCAACAACCGTAAAACCCCGCGCAAATGCACCGCCACATAATTCCATGTCGGCACCTGATCTTCCACCCCGTACCAGTCGGGTGAAATATAACCATCCCCGCCATTCACAGCGAACACTGCCTTTTGTGGTTCCTTCAAAGCCCGCGCAATCGGGTTAGAGCGCACCAGATGCGCCTCCAGATAACTACCATCTTCCGACAGTCGAAACGGAACATGCGCAATCAGCGGGCCCGCATCCGCATTGATCGACAAAGCCCCGAAACTGCGCTCACGGGCAAATGCCAGATTGCGGGCGCGGTCAGTTTTACGAAACACCGGGTTCGGATGCATTTTGTATTCCCCTTAACTCTGAATGGTTCGACCTATTATTGGAACGCTTTACAATACCAACGCAACCTCCAAATGACAGCTCTAAGCAATGGGTTTAACTGATCGACGCAACACATTCAGCGAATTTATTGTTCTGGTTAGTGCCAAAGCTGAAGTGTAAGGTCGAGTATGAGAGATTTAAATGCTGCATAGAAAAATTCACTCAGGCACGCTGGCCCTCATTTCTGCGTCCATTGTATCCGCTGTTCTTGGCTCAATACATGCTTTCTCAATGTTCCTTGAGCAACTCGAAATTCAGTTTTCCACAACAAGGTCAGCAGTATCATTGACATATTCGCTGGCATTGTTGGCTTTGACATTTGCCGTGTTATGCGGCCCACGGCTCTTCGGGCGTTGGTCAGCTGCAACGCTTGTTCTATTCGCGTGTGTCATGGCCGCCAGTGGTGCGTTAATTGCCGGAATGGCCGGATCGCTTGGGACTGTTTGGCTTGGATACAGCCTGATTTTCGGCCTTGCAAACGGGCTGGGCTATGGCTTCGGATTGCAAATCGCAGCACAGGCCAATCCGGGACGGGAAGGTCTGGCGATGGGAATTGTGACCGCTTCGTATGCATTCGGATCGGTGTTTTCACCAGTATTGTTTGGGCGGGCATTGGAGTCGGGTGGATTCACAATGGCAATGATGGGACTGGCGGTGGTGTTGATCTGCACAGGTGCAATAAGTGCTGTATTAATGCGGAAATCTGGCGTCAGGTTCCAAGTGGGAAAACCTAAAGCCGCTGCCACCTATGTTCCTATTCAAAGCCAGCTACTTCTGTGGCTGGGGTATTTCGGGGCTGTTCTGGCTGGGCTTATGGTCATTGGTCATGCTGCCGAAATTGCCGCCTCGCTGCATTCTGGCATGCCGCTCTGGGTCGCACCGGCAATCATTGCAGCGTGTAATTTGCTGGGCAGTTTGGTAGGTGGCCGCCTCGCCGATAAGTCCTCGCTTGGTATTTTACTCGCGACATTGGCTATTATGACAAGCGTTGCTGTTGCAGGTCTTGTGGTCTTTGGAAAGGTCGGTGGGTTGATGGTAGCCTTCAGTGTCATCGGATTTGCCTATGGCGGCACCATTGCGGCCTATCCCGCTGCCGTTGCAAAGCTGTTCGGCATGATGGAAAGTGCCAGAATTTATGGCCGAATTTTCACCGCGTGGGGCTGTGCTGGCTTGCTTGGCCCGTGGTTTGCTGGCTTTCTTTTTGACCGAAATGCAGATTACCAACTTGCGTTGTTCATAGCATCGGTCGCTGGTCTGGTTTCTGTCTTGGCGATAATTGTCTTGTTCAAAAGCAACCATCATTCCCGGCGTTCCTGATGCAAGGCACCAGAACAACACTCACGGCCAAATAGATAAAATCATTATATCCTTTCCACTACCAGCGGTATAAATGGTCTTCCCCCCACCTGACCAATCCGCTATCGTCCACATGATGACCGACGAAAACAACTATGATGCCTATAAGCCAGCGAAGATCGCAGTGCTGGTAGAAGGCGTTGGTGTCACGAAAGCGCAGCTTCCGCTATTACAGATGTTTGTGCTCGCTATTCTTGCTGGAGCGTTCATAGGTTTCGGAGCGGCAGCTTACACCATGGTTATGACCGGAGTGGATGCCTCCTTTGGACCTGTAAGGTTTCTTGGCGGCATTGTGTTTTCACTTGGCCTTATTCTAGTGATTATCGGCGGGGCAGAATTATTCACCGGAAATGTGCTGATGGTAATGGCGCTTGTTGATCGAAAGATCACCATGGGCATGTTGTTGCGAAGTTGGGCCGTCGTCTACACTGGGAACCTTGTAGGCGCAGCCGGGCTTGCGGTTGCTTTTGGATTTACCGGTCTTCTGGATGGTTCGATGGGTGTTACGGCAGCAGAAATCCCCCGGGCCAAGGCTGCGTTGCTACCAATTGAGGCCTTCATGCGCGGCGCTTTGTGCAATGCGCTGGTGTGCCTTGCGCTATGGCTGTCGTTTGCTGCACGATCTGCAGCGGGAAAAGTTATGGCGATCATCTGGCCAATCAGTGTTTTTGTATTACTTGGCCTCGAACATTCCGTTGCGAATATGTATTTCTTTCCACAGGGCTGGTTGGCTGCATCTGGGGTAACGTTTATTGATGCTTTGGGTAACCTGATCTGGGTCACCTGCGGGAATATTGTGGGCGGCGCGGGTGGTGTCGCGTTGGCATATCGTTTTGCCTATCTCGGCTCATCCAACCGCTGACAGGACAACAGCAGCTTTGTACGGCAAAGCAGACATTGATAATTCGCTCCGTATACATCACGCTAAATATGTGTTTGCGTAGATATTGAGCAATGTGATTATGTTGATTGAATTGACATATGTAAAATATTAGAACTACGGCATTTTGATAAATCTCTCAAAAAGAGGAACCCGCCAAATGGAAAAGAGCCTTTTTCAGTTTATCTGGAAATATTCAAAAAAAAGCCAGTTGGTTCTATTAGCTGTAACTCTCCTGACTTTTCCAATTCTATACGTTTCGTTGGAGTTACCTAAACGCATTATCAACGATGCCATTGGGGGAACCGGGGAAGACGTTTCTTTGCTGGGAGCAACATTAAGTCAAACCCAGTTTTTGATGGTTCTATGTATTGGTTTTCTATTGGCAGTATTGGTCAATGGGTTATTGAAGATGCGGCTTAACACCATGAAAGGTGTGTTGGCGGAACGATTATTACGGCGATTTCGCTTTCAACTTCTAACCCGCATAATGAGATTTCCGCGCCCGTATTTTCGCACCACAAGTCAAGGTGAGTTGGTTTCTATGGTGACGTCCGAAGCGGAACCAATGGGATCATTGATGGGGGATATGCTGTCACAGCCTGTGTTTCAGGCAGGGCAGATGTTGACAATTCTTACGTTTCTATTTGCCCAGAGTTTCTGGTTTGGGATGGCGTCCATAGCGTTGATCCCATTGCAGGCATGGATCATTCCCAAATTACAACGCCAGATTAATTTGTTGAACAAAGCGAGGATACAAGAAGTCCGCAAATTGGCCGCTGATATTGGCGAAACAGCTGCCGGTGTCAGTGATATTCGCACAAACGGCGGATTGCGCCACAGAATGTCATTGTTTTCTAATCGTTTGGGGAACTTGTTCGGCATTCGTTTTGAGATTTATCAAAAGAAGTTCTTCATGAAGTTCCTGAACAACTTCATCAATCAATTGACGCCGTTCTTTTTCTATTCTGTTGGTGGGTATTTAGCGATCAAAGGAGAGATCACAGTAGGTGCGTTGGTTGCAGCGCTCGCTGCATACAAAGACCTGTCGTCACCTTGGAAAGAGTTGCTGAGTTATTACAACCAGACCCAGGATATGGCTTTGCGTTGGGAAGTGGTAACCGAACGTTTCGCGCCAAAAACCTTGGTGAAAGACGCTTTGTTTGAAGGTGGGCCTGATGCGCTTACAAGCCTTAATGGAGACATCGAACTAAAGGATGTAACGGTGTATGATGGAGACGGGCATTCGGTACTGGAAGATATTAACCTGACCATTCCAAAGGGCGCGCGTGTTGCAATCAAGACAAACAATGAAACTGCAGCTCTTGCGTTTGCAGATGTATTAACGCGTGAGGTAATCCCACAAAGAGGAACTGTGCAGATAGCCGGGCATGAGATGAATGATTTGCATCAAACCGTCGTCGCAAACCGCATTGGATATGCCAGTTCCAAACCGCATATTTTTCAAGGGACACTTGGTGAAAACCTGTTAATGCCATTTAATCATGAACCCGTCCTTGGTGGGGATATTTCAGCTGATGTGGCGGATTGGCGAAAAGAGTCTGCACGCGCTGGTAACAGTGTAGATCCATTTGATGCTGACTGGGTTGTGCCCAAAATGGCAGGATTTGAAACATGTGATGAGATCAAAGACTGGTGGTTCCAGTTGGTTGAAGCGATGGGTATCGACGATATTATGGTGCGCCGAGGGTTGCGATCACGCCTTGATCCGGAAACCCAAAAAGAACTGGCCAAGGCAATTGTGCAGCTGCGCCCCGAAATAGCCAAACGGTTGGCAAAAGCGGGTGTGGATGATATTATGCATGCCTTTCACCCAGAGAAATTCAACCCGGTATCACCTTTGGGTAGCAACCTTCTTTATGCTGCTCCCACAAGGATGCTGACACAAGTAACTTTGTCACAAGAGAACAATTTCGTGCAAATGTTACGAGACGAAGGGATCGTAGAATATCTTGCGCAAATGTCTGCCAGTCTAATCGAAGGACTGACAGAAACATTTGGAACTGATGGAACGGACCACCCATTGTTTCGCCGTTTGAACATGGAAGAGGACCTTTATCATCGGCTTGGAGTGATTGTAGCGAAAAGGCGCGAGGTTGGCGATACTGGGTTGTTGCCCGAAGATTTCGCATTGATGCTGACTGTACCCTTTGCGTTTTCAGCCGAACAGATTGGGCCAGCTTTCAGCGATGAGTTTAAAGAGCGGATTTTGCAAATTCGCAAGAAGAACGCAACGGATATGGTCGCAAAGCTGGATGGCTTGTTCAAGCCAATCGATCCACAGCATTATATTCCTGTTATGTCGGTGCTTGGAAACGCGATATTCGGACGTGTTTCAAGTTTGGCGGGCGCCCGTGAGAAGTTGATTGAAGATACTGTTGTTGACGTCTTGAAGGAACACGGTCTAAGGCGATTGGTCGCGCAATCCATATATGATCTTGCGACAACCCAAGGGGGTGAAAACCTACCGGCAGTATTCAGGGAACGCGTGGCGTTCAGCCGTGCCGGGATCAAGAAACCTGATATTCTGATCCTTCGGGATGCATTGGCCAGCCACGATGGTGATGCCCGCGCTTTGATGCGCGAACGTATTAGTGATTTGATGCCGGACGCAACTAAGATTTTCATTGAAAACCAATTCCACAATCCTGAAAGCTATGATTTGTTCGTCGAGATTGTAGATGGGCGTATTGATGGTGTGGTACGGCAAGACGATTTGCAAGATGAAGATGGGCGTCAGGATTTAAACCGTAAATTACGTGTGGTAGCGCAGGCAGAGTTATTTGCCGGGCTTGATCGCAAACAACAACGCCTGCTGGCATTTACTGCCCAATGGTACAAAGTAAAAGCGGGGCAAGTGATTTTTAATGCGGGGCAAGAAGCGGATGCTTCCTATCTGTGTGTTAAGGGTTTGGCTGGATTGTATTGGCCGGAAAGTGAAGGCGATAAAAATGGCGACAAACATAAAGTATCAGAAATTGCTCCTGGACGTCTGATCGGAGATTTGGCTGTGATCCATAACGAACCACGCTTATTGGACTTAATTGCTATAGAAGACAGTGTATTTCTGCGAATTGGGGCCAGTGAGTTGCTGGCTGTGATCGAAAATGACGCGATGGTTGCGGCAAGCTTGTTGCGCTCAGTTGCTGGCCATTTGTCAGAAGCTGCGGCAGGCCTGCGGGCAACGCGGGCATTTGCTGTGGAACGCGGGGTGGATTTCACTGAATTGGATCAGGGCTAAGCGAGCGATCTGTTTCTATCCAACAGGCATCATCCCATCCAATGGCGAGCAGGCCTAATTACTGCAAATTGCTGCCAATGCCGCCTATGAGTTATTCACGAAACCTTTGGCGGAAACAGCGTCACCTTATCCCCATCCACCCACTTCGGATATTTTTTCATGATCCGTTTGAATGCATCCGACGCTAAAAAAGCCTTTAACCACGGCTTCAGGTTTTCCCAATCCTGCGCATAAAACCAATCCCGATCCACATGGGCAAACTGGCGCACGAAAGGGGCTATTCCAATGTCTGCCACGGATCGCTTTTGGCCATATAAATAGGATTGCCCCGACAGCATATCGTCCAGTTCATACAGGAACGGCAAAGCCTTCTCACGCGCCTCAAATGCCCCCATCTGATCACTACGATACAGATATTTATAAGCATCCAGATGCGGTTTGAAATCAGCGTCCATATGTTCGATCAAAGCGATTGCATCACGCATATTGCCCTGATCAGGCGTCAGCTTTTCGCCCGCGTCAGATGTATCCAATGCCCAGCGCATCACATCCAGACTTTCCTCCAGCACTGTCCCATCATCCAGCACCATAACGGGCACCGTAGCTTTTTTAGAAGCGGCCAGTAATTCAGGGGCTTTGTCACGCAAAAAAATCTCGCGCAGTTCCACCTCAATCGCGCCCGCTTCCAAAGCCAGACGCGCCCGCATCGCATAGGGGCAACGCCGGAATGAATAGAGGATCGGGCGGGTCATTTAGGCGATCAACTGCGTATCAGAGCAGCCCTTGATCTGTGCCTGAACAATCTGACCAACAGGTTGCGGTGTGGTAAAATTCACCTCGGTAAAACCTTCAGTTCTACCCATGTTTTCGTTTTCTATCAATATGTTAGGTATGTGTCCCAACTGGGACATCAGATGTTTACTCACACGCCGATCCCCCGCAGCACGCAACCGCGCCGCCCGTTCCTTGATGATTCCGCGATCCATTTGCGGCATCCTTGCCGCAGGCGTGCCAGCCCGCGCTGAATACGGAAAAACATGCAACCAAGTCAGCCCGCAATCCTCTACCAATCGCAGCGAATTTTCAAACATCGCTTCAGTTTCCGTCGGAAACCCGGCGATAATATCCGCACCATAAATTATGTCAGGCCGCGCTTTTCTCATGTCTTCACAAAAAGCGATTGCATCATCCCTTGAATGCCGCCGTTTCATCCGCTTCAGGATCATATTATCACCCGCTTGCAATGATAGATGAAGATGCGGCATCAGGCGTTTTTCAGATGCAATAGCATCGATCAAAGCGGGGTCTGCCTCGATCGAGTCGATCGACGAAATTCGCAAGCGCGGCAAGTCTGGAACCAGCCGTAAAATACGTTGCACCAGATCGCCCAGTTTCGGCTGCATCGGCAGATCAGCCCCCCAACTGGTCATGTCAACACCCGTCAGAACAACCTCTTGATAGCCTTTATCAACCAGTCGTTTGATCTGCTCGACAACAACCCCCGCAGCCACCGACCGCGAATTCCCACGTCCATAAGGAATAATACAAAACGTACAGCGATGATCACACCCGTTTTGCACCTGAACATAGGCCCGTGCCCGCGTACCGAACCCGTCGATCAAATGGCCGGCTGTTTCGGTGACAGACATAATATCGTCGACCTGAACCTTTTCGGTCTCACCAATAAAGTCAGGACCATTTGCGAGCTTATTCCATGTTCCTGCCTGCATCTTTTCAATATTGCCCATGACCAGATCAACCTCGCCCATTTGAGCATAGGTTTCAGGCTCTGTTTGTGCGGCACAACCCGTCACGATCAGTTTTGCATCTGGGTTCTCGCGCCGTAATTTTCGGATGCGTTGTTTCGATGAACGTACCGCCTCCGCCGTGACTGCACAGGTGTTGACCACCACCGCCCCGTCCAACCCGGCCTGCGTCGACAACTCTTTCATCGCTTCGGTTTCATAGGCGTTCAGCCGGCAGCCGAAGGTCGCAAATATCGGGGGTTTAGTCATTTATGCTGTCCAGAAATTCCGGACTTAACTCACCTGAAAATACCAGAGCGGTCGGGCCCGTCATCCAAACGCCATCATCGCGCCAATCTATCTGAAGCGTTCCACCATCCAGATCAACCCGTACTGATCGGTCTGTCAGCCCTAAACGGTGCGCAACAACAACTGAGCCACACGCACCGGAACCGCAAGCCAGCGTGATCATCCCGCCGCGCTCCCAAACCCGCATGCGGATATGATTGCGGTTTATAATCTGAATAAATTCGACATTTGTGCGTTCGGGGAACAATTCATGGTGCTCAATCTGCGGCCCGATTTTTGGTAAATCAACCGCCATCACATCATCCACCACAAACACACAATGCGGATTGCCCATGCCGGCAGCCCCCGGGGTGCCATCTATCGGCAAGGCGTTCAGATCTACATCGCGCACCAAAGGCACCTGATCCCATGTCAATTGCGGTTGGCCCATGTTCACACTGAAATTATCCGCATCAACACGCTGAACCGGTAGAATGCCAAAGCCGGTCTTGATTGAAATAGAATCACGACCCGATTCTTCCATTAGCAAACGCGCCACACAGCGGCTTGCATTGCCGCAGGCATCCGCCTTTGATCCATCAGAATTCCAAAAATCCACCGCCACGTCTGCAACATCCGTTGTGCGCAGTACGGCAAGCTGATCAAAGCCCACACCAAAAAACCGACTACCAATTGCCTTTGCAATCGCAGTCGTTACTGGGTTTTCTGCCTTCCTTGCATCTATGATGACAAAATCATTGCCAAGCCCGTGCATCTTTAAAAATGGCAGTCCTTTGGTATGTGTATCCGCATGAGTCATGGGCATCGTATAAACGAGTCGGATCAATCAATCCAGATGTAGTGATTTGTTGCAGATAAACACTTGACCAGCATGACGAGGCCGCATAATACCCGCGCAATGGTGGGCCGGTAGCTCAGTTGGTAGAGCAACTGACTTTTAATCAGTAGGTCCCGGGTTCGGATCCCGGCCGGCTCACCAAATTACCCACATACATCATTATTTACAAACGTCGTTTATCCTAATCATGATGACCGTATAGAACGTATTTCAGAGATAATATTGACATCTTAAGAACCAGTTGGCCTTATTTTATCTTGGGTGTTTTGCCCGTGGGTGAAACATGCTTCTAAATATTAACTATTCGACATTATTGGCTGTTTCGGTTTGGCTTTGACAGCCAAAGTTATGATTTTGATACACTCTGCCAGAGTATTCGGTTTCATTAAACTGCCTCAAGTTGCTGATCCCAGACAAGTTTTTGACTTAGAATCGCCATATTCCCGCGCAACAGTATGTTCTAAATATGGACACAATTAGTGGTTTGAAAGGCCTCTGATTGAATTTTGTTATTGCGAAAATATTTCTGAGGGAAGCTTGTGAAAAAGGAAATCATACTGGCTAGTAAAGACGAACTTGGTGTGGGGACTGTTTTAAAGTCAGGGCGCTATACTATTCAAAACGTCATGGGCTTGAATAATTTCGGCATTAAATATCATGCATCTGATAAGAACGGTGATGCCTTTGTTTTAAAAGAGTTTTTCCCATCCGAAATATGCGTTCGGGATGGCTCTGATGTTGCAATTGTTTCGAATGAAAGCATCCCGGAATTCAAAAGCCTTATACATGGGTTTTTGAAAGACGCGGATAAGCTTGTGAATTTAGACAATCCCAACATAGGCTCAATCCTAGAGGTTTTTGAGGAAAACAACACGGCCTATATGGTTGAGGAAGTTGTCACAGGCGCATCGCTGCTGGATACTGTAAATGATCCGGATTCGGAATTGACGCCACAGCAGATCACATCGATTTTAACACAACTTTTATTGGCTCTGCATGATATTCACGCACTAGAATTATTACACCGCAATATAGAGCCACAAAACATTACGCTTACAAAAGACTTTGAGCCAACATTATTTGTTGATTTTGGAACTTTTCGGGATAAGCCCGGCCGTGAAAGCCGCGCGTATTCAAAACTGGCATCGAATGCGAATAAATACGCACCATTGGAAATGAGTGTCGAATCCGGCGATCAGTCACCATCTGCAGATATTTATTGTATGGCTGCAAGTATGTATTTTGCAATTATGGGAAAGCCGCCAATTAGTAATATACAGCGGATTTCTGAAATTGCGCATGGTAACCCGGATCCATACATTCGCGTTGCCGGACAGAAGGTTGGATACAAAAAAGGTTTTCTGGAAGCTTTGGATATTGCATTGGCACCTTTCCCCCGGGACAGGATCAAAAGCGCAACCGAATGGTTGCGTTATTTGAATGTTGAGAAAGTTACAGAGGAAACGGCTGATACTAAAAGTCTGTTCAGGCCTGAAAAAATTCTGGAAACCTACTGGAAGATACCAACTACAGCTGTGCGACCGGCCATAGCCGTAACTATGATGGTGGGCGCGTTATTCTTCTTTCTAAGATTGATTGTGAACAACGCATGATAACGGATGTAGCTTCACAATTGGGTAATTATGTGCATCCACGTTCTGGACATCTCTATAAATTTTGTAACCGTGCTCACGCATTACTTAAGCGGGCATCGTTATGTATGTGAATACCGAAAATAAGGAGCATAATTATATGCTAGCACTCATTAAAGCGGCTTTAATTACCATGCTTGGCATTTCGTATATGGCTGTTTCAACGCCTATATACGCACAATCCAACCAAGGTCCCCAACGCAATATTGGAATTATGGCCGGGGCTATTGGTAGTACGACCGCGCGATTGGCAGAAGATTTAAGCCGGACCATGAGTGGGAAATCAGATGTTAAAATTAGGGCGATGCTTGGTAAAGGCTCAAGTCAGAATATTGATGACCTGCTTTATTTACGCGGCGTTGATCTTGCTTTTGTGAATGCGGATATTTTAACGAATATCAAAATCACAAAACCGAACCACACGGCTATTGGAAATTTGGCCTATATTACCAAAGTGACAGACTCAGAGCTGCATCTTATTGTACGTAAAGATAGCGGCATAGACGATATCTATGATTTGACATCCAAAAAAGTCAACATGGGTAATATCAGCAGCGGTTCAGCGTTGACTTCTCGTTTGGTGCTACGGCTCTTGGGTATAGATGTAACGGGGTCATTTATGTACCCAACAGATGGCTTGGCTGCGCTGAAAAATGGTGAATTAGATGCAGCTTTTTTTGTGGGGGCAAAGCCGCTTCCGCTATTGTTAAATATTCATGAAGAAGATGGGTTGAAAATGATCAATATCCCATTCTCCGACAGGCTTGCCGGCATCTATAATGAAGCTGCATTTCTGTCTGAAGACTATCCTGCTTTCGTTGAGGAAAAGTTTGTAACCACAATCTCGGTGCCGGTAGTCCTGGCTGTATACAATAGATTTGCAAAAGGCAGTTCTCGTTACAAAAATCTAGTAGCGTTCTCTGATCTGTTTCTTGCATCCATTCCGTCATTACAACAACCGCCACGCCACCCAAAGTGGAAAGAATTGGATTTGAATGCATCAGTCGATGGCTGGAGACGGTTTAATTATTTTGACAATGTGCTGAGCCAATAATCGGAAAAAAGAATAAAGCGGCATAATATGTTGCGAATAAAAGAGGGATCATAATGCTAGAATATATAAGACGGGCAACCATATGCTTGATTTCATTGGTGCTGATCATGATTTCATTCAGCACAGTTGTTTCAGCACAATCATCCCGTGCGATCGCAGCAAACAAAGGCCGTATTGGCCTACTTACAGCGTCGACAACCGGGACTTATGTGAAAATCGGCGGCGACCTTGCACGTATCCTTGATGGCGAGTCCGGTTTGCGGATTGTTCCATATCTAAGCACGGGGTCCGTTCAGAATTTATTCGATTTAATGAGCTTCAGAAACGCGGATATAGCCTTGGTGAATTCAGATTCTCTGACCAGTTTTAAAGTCAGAAACCCGGATGACCCCCGCGTAAAGAAACTTAGCTATATCGCCAAGGTTTATGCATCAGAATTACATCTTATCGCATCCCGGAATTCGGATATACGCGCGGTATCGGATTTGGAAGGCCGCACAGTTACAATCGGCCAACATGGCAGCGGTGCATGGTTAACAGCACAGTTGGTTATGGGCACATTGGGTGTTAATGCTAATGTGATCGAAATGCCGGATGATGAGGCATTACAGGCGCTTAAAGACGGTAAAGTGGATGCGAACTTTATTCTGACAGGGAAACCGTCGGGAATGTTCCAGCGCATAAGTTCTGATGAAGGCTTAATGTTGATCGGGATACCATTTAATGAAGCACTAAGTGGTACATACAGAGAGGCACAGTTTACGACAGATGACTACCCCGGGCTTGTCGAAGATAAATTTGTTCCCACTATCTCGGTAGATGTAATCCTGGCATCATATGGTAATTATCCGCCCGGCAGTGCGAAATTCAAACTACTTTCTGATTTTGTATCCGAGCTGAATTTACATATTATCGAGCTTCAATCACCGCCAAACCACCCCAAATGGCAGCAATTTTCATTTTCGAATCCGATACCCGGATGGGACAGATCTGCCGCCGCTATAAGTGTGTTTACGGCCCTAACACAACAAGAAGAAATCGCTCAACCAAGTGTTAAAGATATTATGATGCTGGGGTTTGAATAACCTTAGGCTTATTGAAAGGGATTGAGCCTGATCGGGCTCAAGGTAGAAAGATGCAAATGGTAAATGTACATAAAGTTCAGGAATTTTCCGATAAATTACCGGAAGGTACAATGCTGTTTAATGGGGAATATACGATAAAGAAATTCCTTAATGATGGTGGTTTTGGCCTGACTTATTTAGCTTCAGATGGTTTGAACAGAAATGTTGTCATCAAAGAATGCTTCCCGAAAACAATTTGCCGTCGCAGCCAATTAATGGTTGGCATTCGATCCAAGGCTCAAATGCTTGAGTTTTCGAATATGGTTGAGTTTTTTATAAAAGAGGCTGTGAAGTTATCGAAGCTTAAGCACCCGAATATTGTTCATGTTCACCATGTATTTGAGGAAAATGCGACTGCCTATATGGCAATGGATTATGTAACAGGGTCGGATATGTTAACCCTGTTGGACAATCCCAATTATAAATTCGAACCCGCTGATATCGTCGAGATTACGCATAAGACATTAGATGCAATGGGTTATATCCATGCAACGGATATGCTGCACCGCGATATCTCGCCTGACAATATCCTGATTGATAAACGCGGCGAGCCGAAAATCATCGATTTTGGCGCTTCCAAAGAAGAGGTCAGCAAGGCAAGTCGTGCTCTTTCCGCGCAATTACAGATCGTGAAAGAGGGCTATTCACCACAAGAGTTTTACATCGAGGGCAGCAAGCAAACACCTGCAAGTGATCTCTATGGAATAGCGGCAAGTTTATACCATTGCATAACGGGTCAGGCACCACCGAATAGTAATTTACGGTTAAGTGCAGTCGCACAAGGGGCACCTGATTTATACAAGCCTGTGGCCGGCAATTTTAAAGGCTATCCCGCAAATTTCCTGGAATCAATCGACAAAAATATGGAGCTCTTTCCGCAAGGCCGTTCACAAAGTGCCGGAGAGTGGTTGGAGATGCTTAGTGGGGATACCAAAAGTAATCTTGCACCAATTTTCGCTAATAAAACAGCCGGTAGGATTTTACCTTCTGTTGGTTTTAAACTAGCAGCTGCAACGGCTGGTTTATTTGTCATAATGTCGGGTGCAGCGACTTATACGCATTTATATCTCAATAACCCTGACCGATCTGAAGATACTATAATTTCGGTGAATAAACCAAACGGGGGGGATACAATTATTGTAAATGAGACACCCGTAGCAAAAATTGAAACCCTTCCTGTGAGAAAAGTTTATGCAACGGAAACGCCAGTGGATAAAACTATATCCAGGCCTGTAAAAAAAGTCAGTGTAACAGCAATGCCTTCAATCGATGTCGGCGATAAATCCAACCCTAAACCATCAAGGTCAATTGCAGAGATTATGTCTGAGTTGGCACTTGAAACACCGTCAAACAATAGCACATCTGAAACAACTACTCTGCCTGTGAAGTAAGGTATACCATGAGAGTTAGTTCGCATAATAAACGGGGTCGGTAGCGGTTATGTTGTCCTTCTTTAAAACCAAAAGAAACCTGGATATCAGTTCCAAGATCAATCGTGGTGCGCGTGATTATCAAGAGGACGCGGTCGAGTATTATATACCGGAAGACCGGCATTCAGCCGTTGTTGTTCTGGCAGATGGGTTGGGTGGCCATGCCGCGGGGCATGTGGCCAGTTCAATTGTATCCGATAAGGTGATGCAGGCGTTAAAGCCGGGTGCATCCGACTCTAAAGATTTACAAAAAAACTTGCGTAAAAAATTAAAGATGGCGGCAGATAAGGCAAATGAGCATGTGCGTATGCATATGGAAGCGAACCCTGAAACCGAAGGCATGGGGTCAACACTTCTGGCAACAGTTATAATCTCGAATTATCTATACTGGATTTCTATCGGCGATTCACCCTTATATCTTTTCCGAAAGGGTGCCTTGAAGCAATTAAATCAAGATCATTCCATGGCGCCAAAACTGGACGCTTTGGTGCGAAAGGGATCGCTAACCAAAGAAGCGGCTCTTAACCATCCGATGCGAAATTCATTGCTATCAGTAGTTGTCGGAGACAGTTTTAAACAAGTGGATTGCCCTCGAAAAGCTTTTAAATTGGCTAAAGAGGATCTGCTTATAGCCGCCAGTGATGGTTTGCAGTTTTTAAGTGATGAAGAAATTGAGCAAACTCTGGAACGGGTTAATGATAAGAGCTCTGAGAAAATTGTAAGCGCTTTGATGAAAGCCGTTTTGCATAAAAAATCCCCATATCAGGATAACATAGCAATTTGTGTTTTAAGGGCGGATGACTGTATGAACGGTGTCAGTCATACCCACTAATTTTTGGCTTAGATAAACAAAACTCCGAATAATAAGACGCCCGAAAACCCAACCCAAACGATATTTAAAGTCGCTACAGATCGGCGGATATCCTCTGGATCAAGTTGATGCTGCGCATTCGCATTTACATATGGATATTCGACCTTTTCCCCATCATAAAAACGGGGGCCGGCCAGGGATATGTTCAAAACTGCTGCCATTGCCGCCTCGGGCCAGCCCGCATTTGGAGAGCGGTGAAGAGGTGCATCCTTACGGACAATATCAAAACTTTTACGGGG
The DNA here is from genome assembly GCA_021775375.1 of Amylibacter sp. Classification (GTDB taxonomy): domain Bacteria; phylum Pseudomonadota; class Alphaproteobacteria; order Rhodobacterales; family Rhodobacteraceae; genus Amylibacter. Next base: position 18,318 of record JAJFHY010000242.1, read on the forward strand.
ATTGGATGTAAGGCAGATTAACAAGCTGCTGACACGGGCAGGGATCCAATTCAGAATGTCGTCAAGTTTTGCGGCTGCATAGCCAAAATCGCTGTATTTTTCAGTTTTATACCCAATCATCGAGTCTGCGGTATTGACCGCCTTGTAGATCAGAATCCCGGGCAGCCCAAAGATCAGATACCAAAGAGCAGGGGCAATAACCCCGTCTGAAAAATTTTCGGCAGCACTTTCAATGGCTGCACGCACCACATCACTGGGCTGCATATGCTTTGTCGTTCGCCCGACAATTTTAGAAACTTCCTTGCGCCCCAGCGACAGGTCTTTGGCTAGTGCAATGGCCACATTCATCACGTGCTGTACAAGGCTTTTATGGGCAAGAAGTATAGCAACGATAATAACCTCTATAATCCCAAAGTCCGGAATAGCAGACAAAAGCCAACCCAAAGCACCGGATGCCACCACAAGAATACCAACAGTCAAAAAACCTTTTAATTTCTTAAAGGGCTGCGCATTTAGGGATTTATCAAACCAGGTAATACAATTACCCATGATTTGGACCGGATGCGGGAAACGTGACCAAAGCCATTCAGGTTCGCCAAAAACGGCGTCTAATATTATTGCAAGCAGTAGAATTTCAACATGGTTCATTAAAACCGTCCTAAAACCTCATTTAAACGAGACAGATCAGTTGCATTTGCAGGTAATCCCAGTCTGATCCATTTTTCCGAGTATGGAAAGATACGTGTTAAAATGTGGTTGCGGCACAGATGCATATTTAATGCACTTGCCGAGGCTGTTTCAGCCAATTGGAATAGATCAGTTCCGCCGATGACGGTTAGGCCGTTTTGCGCTAAAACATTCCTTAATTGTTCTGCCATTGACGCAAGTCCTTTGCGGGTCTCATCAATCCAAGCCGTGTCAGATAATGCTTTTTGCCCAACATATTGTGCCGGTCCGGATATATTCCAGGGGCCAAGCTGTTGGGTGATTTTTTCTGCTAATTCTGGAGTGGTTATAGCAAACCCAAGACGCAACCCTGCGAGTCCCCAAAACTTTCCGGTACCTTTCAGGATTATATGATTTGGCTGCACCGCAAGATCGATCAAAGATTTTTCAGGACAAACATCACAAAAACTTTCGTCAATGATCGTTAGCTGATCGTGATTATCTTCTATATCCTGACGTGAGAATACCCGCCCATCCGGGTTGTTCGGATGTACTCGTACCTGAACCGGAGCATTTTTGCGTAACGTCCAGTTTTTCTCACTGAAAGAAGCGGCAAATTCGTTGTAAGTTGGGTCTAGGATACTGACTTGCGACCTTGCAATCAGGTTTGGTAATTGCGCAATAATTGCAGAAACGCCTGATGCGGGCACAATCTCGGCACCATTCGGGACATTCCAGATTTTTCGTGCAGCATCCAGCAACCGTTGCAATGGGGTTTCATCTGGTAATACATGCCAATAGTGCGCAGGAATATCCGGTATCGGATATGGGTTTGGATTGATACCGGTTGACAGATCAAGCCAGTCAGCGCGCTGGCCACCGTATTGATCAATGGCCGCGTTCAAACCCCCACCATGATCCCGTTTTGTGGTCATTTATCTGTGCTGTCCAAAACCGGAATGCGTGTAACAAAATGGCCTTTTATTGCTGCAGGCCATTGTTTGAATGGAACTTGCCCCATGGCGCTTTCATCGTGCAGTGTGGCGTATTCCACGATACCGCTCGCTGCATCCGCGTTGGGTTCAAAACGTCCCAAAACGTAGGTCAGTTTCCCTTCAGCCTGAAGTGCAACATTGCACCCACCCTGACAGCCCATAAGACATGAATGTCTACGCACAGATACGTTTGGGTTTCCAATGGATGCAGCTTCTACCAGAGCGGCAAGTTTTGCGCCGTCTCTTACTATCGTATCATCTGTCGGTTTTTCTGTGCCTTCTGTTCTGCACGTATCGCAAACTGTAATGACGGTTGTCATTTTTGGCTCCTCATTTTATTTTTCCTTTTACAACAGAAGATACTTGGAAAATACAATCAGAAACGACCTGTTAAGGGAAAAATTAAACACTTGTTAACCAATTTTGATCAAAAGTTAA
>JAJFHY010000243.1 GCA_021775375.1 Amylibacter sp.
GTTTTGAAATGTGGCGCACCGAGCAACAATTCAAACTGCCCATAACTGCCAACAATTGTGAATAATAGCCACATACTAACAGATACTATAATCCCGAAAAGTGGATATGCGCGTGCTACAGCATCTTCAATCGGGGTCACCTCTTGATAGCCACGCTGTATCATCACCATGCCGCCCCATGTTTTCCAGATGATCCAGATAGCATATATATGGATCGATATATTCAGCCAGAACCCAAGTGATGTCGTACCTAGCGGGATGCCGTTAAGTTCATTAAATTCAACAATAGCTACAGTGAATCCTATCACAATCAGCATGCCGATAATATGCCTATACAAAAACCGTGCCGACCTTTCATCTGTGTTAAGCAATCTAAGTTCCGGTTTCTGAGGAGCAAGTAAAAACCGCGCAAAAGCGGCCCCGACACGGGGTATCACAATTAGGTTGAAAACGATCACTTGGAAGACCGGCAATAGGTCCACAGGAAGCATCCAACGTGTAACCATTCGGGCAATCACAAAAAATGCAATCAGCCCATAAACTTCATGTAGCAAACGGAACATTAAATACTTGACTGTATCGCCAAATACTTCAAATTTTTCAGTTGAAAGTATGTCTTTATGCCAGCGGCTTGTGATTTTGTTAACAATAAATTCCGCTACTAGACCTGCGATAATAGCTATAAAGAGCGATCCAAATAATGTGAACAATCCCTTTGCACCCAAATTATTGTAAAAATTACTGAAGCTCTCGGATAAGGCGCTCCACAGTAAAGGCAAACGTATGATTGCTGTATAGACAGATTTGTAAACACTATTCGATGTAGCAATAACAAAATCTAATAAAGACACATTTTCTTTTTTGTCAGTTATCTCTGCACTTTTCGCAACAGCATCCAATCTTTCCAGTAACAACACACGCACCTGTGCATCTGATAGAGTTGAAACCAGTTCCCGCACTGCTTCAGGTGTCAATGGATCTGGTAGGGCTACTTCTGCAGCACCAGTGCTTGATTGAGGCATTAGTTGAGCTGCCACAGTTGTTGCAAAACAAACGAAGAATACTGCTATAAAAATACGCTTAAAAATTTGCATTAAAACACCCATTATTTACCTTCATATCATAATTCAGCGACGCTATCACCTGAGCCCCAAGAATCCAATTTTAAAACCTCTGGCCAATTGTAATATAAGAGGTGGTTTCTCCATTGGAATTGACAGCAACATCAAAAGCAAAATCCAATGGGGTTTTTTTTGACAACCGATATCTAAGCCCAACACCGCCCGCAGATGAAATTGTGTCGCTGTTAAGTGCACCGAAATCAGACGCAACGCCCCCTATGCCGGCAAAAGCCACATAGCCAAACCGCTTACCCATCCTACCCCGAAATTCGATCTGGCCGGAAAGCAGGTTCTGATCCAGCAATTCGCCAAAAGGGAAGCCTCTGAAATTGTCGGTCCCGCCGATCGAGCACAATTCAAAGAAAGGGGTACTGTCACTTGCCTGGCACGCAGCAAACCGTGTGGCAATTACTGACCTTTCAAAAATTGAAAAGTAATTATCATATTTTAAAACTGTTTTGTGGTACTCCCGATCGGCACCATTCAGCACGATACTGTGCAAGCTATCTATTCCAACGTTAAAACCAGATGTGGGATAAATCGCATCATCGCGGTAGTCCCAGTTTAACGTCGGGCCAAAAGATATTATTTCTAAAAAGCGGTCTTTTCCGGGTGTTGATATAAGTGACGAAAATTGAACTGTAGTTTCCAAATAGCGAAGATCGAGGCCAAGATGAAAATGCTCCGTTACGCCATAACTTCCTTCCAAATTTAATAATTTACCGTTCTGTTCAAGCGATACAGTACGCCCCCCAGAATTAGGTATGTAGAAATCATACACGACGTCAACATTCCCTGCCATGGCGCTAACTTTCCATTGATTTTCATTCCATGAAAATGACCCGATTAAGCCGTAACCTTTGCTGCCATTATCAGTACCAAATCCGGCCGCACCGATGTACGATTCATCGGATTTTTTATCAAATTTAAATAAATATGAACCAACCAATGCTAACCCCGTTCCGATTGAGGGGCTTTGAATAGGGATCGGTGCCATTATAAACGAGCCTGTCTTAACGCCCACCCCATGCTCTGCTGATTTTGATGTATCTTTAATTGCAAGTGTCGTAGGCTTTTCATCCGCCTGCGCCATTTGTATCGACATTCCACATAACAGGAATGCTACGGTACATGAGGAGAAACCCAATTTACTCCAAAAATCTTTCAACAAATCTGGCATAGTGCTGCCTTTTCAAATACAGATTCTATATTTTAAAACCCAAAATCTGCCATTAATAATAGTGCAGTAATAATACTCTAGTGTATGTAAAATACAATCCATCTGATGACAGGCATAAATGTTGCATTGAACACTCTATTTGGATTATTGCACCCTTGACCGATTTTCAATCAAGTTGCTTTTCATGGTATAGGCATTTATGTCTTATGCGAATGATGCTTTAAATATCGATCATATTATACGGTTTAGTCTGTTTACATTGCAAAGAGTACAAAAGTGAGAATCCGGTGACCCTTCCATGGCGGTTTTTGGGGATATTTATATCCTTTGCAATTTCAATCGCACCACTGCAATTGATATCCTCTGTTAGTGCGAAAGAGACGGAACAAACCACACCATTAAGATTTTCAGTAAAAGATGAATTGCTTGTTGAATTGCAATCAATTTCACTTCTTGAAAGAACATTGAAATTACCATCTGCGACTGATGCGGAAATTCTGGCAGCTGCAAAAGCAGATTATCAGCGGCTAATACTTGCGCTCTATGAAAACGGTTATTTCAGCGCATCAGTTCACATCCAGATCAATGGTCGGGAAGTTGCTGATTATTCACTGTTTGATAAAGTGGGTACCGTTAATTCGGCTTCTATAACTGTGAATGAAGGTCCTATATTTCTATTTGGCACAGCTCAGATTACACCCCTGCCAGAAACTACCGAATTACCATCAGAATTTGCACCGGGCCAAACCGCCAAACCTTCAGTTATTGAAAATGCAGCCGATATAGCTATCGAAGACTGGCGCGAAAACAGCCATCCGAAGGCACAGATATCAGGGCAACAACTGATAGCCGATCACAGAGCTAAAACGCTTGACGCAAGATTACAAATTGACACCGGACCAAAGGCGAAATTCGGCAAGCTTACAGTTAACGGGAACCAGCGGATGCGCACCAATCGCATATTAAAAATCGCCGGCCTGCCGGAAGGGGCTGATTATACGACATCCCAAGTCAAGAAATCAGCGAACCGTCTGCGGGCCACGGGTATTTTTTCATCAGCTATTTTAACCGAAGCTGATACGATAACAGCGGATGGGTATCTGGATATAACAGCAAATGTTACCGAGGCAAAACTGCGACAAATTGGAGTTGACGCATCGATTTCAACGGATGAAGGCGGGGCTTTAAGGGCATTTTGGCTGCATCGAAATTTATTTGGCGGAGGTGAGCAATTACGGTTCGATGCCGATATTTCAGGCATAGGTGGCAATATTGAAGTGATAGGTAGCGATACTGGTGGTACCAGTTTTGAAATCGGTGCAAGTTTGATCAGGCCAGCTACATTTACGCCAGATACCAATGCAATAATATATGTGAACTACAGTATAGAGGATGAGCCAAATTACACCCTGAATAGATTCACGACAGGGCTTACTTTTGATCACCGTATTTCTGAAACATTAAGCGGATCTATCGGCATAAGATACAGCAACATTGATACTGATGATGCATTCGGACAACGACAATTTAGCGTGATTGGCTTCCCTTTGGGGGCGAAATATGACACGCGGATCAACAAACTGGCCGGAGATGACGGTATCTTTCTATCGTTTGAAGTCGCCCCGTTTTTGGAAATGAAAAGATCAAATACCGGCGTCCATGCGACATTCGACGGTCGTACCTATAAAGGTTTTGGAACTGAAAAAAACGTCGTTTTGGCAACGCGACTTTTACTAGGGTCCGTAATCGGGCCGGATTTACAAGATCTGCCATCTAATTTTCTATTTTACTCTGGGGGCAGTGACTCGGTACGGGGACATGATTTCCAATCACTTGGGATTATATTACCATCAGGTGGCAAAGTTGGCGGTAAATCATTTGTGGGTATTAGTGCGGAATTACGATCCATGATCACTGAAAAAATAGGTGGCGTTATTTTTGCGGATTATGGATATATTGGGCCCAAATCCACATTTGGCGTTGATGGCGATAGTCACTCAGGTGTTGGCCTTGGAGTATGGTATGAAACACCAATAGGCCCAATACGTGCAGATATTGCTTTTCCCGCTGATGGTATGGATAAGTTTGAAAAAGTAAATATCTACATCGGGATCGGACAAGCATTTTGAACCGTCTCATCTACATACTCTGCATGATGCTCTCCATTTTAGTCTGGGTAGCACCTGCCACTGCGCAGGAAACAGAAAAGTCGTATCTGGAAAACTTATTGGAATCCTCTTTATCGTCACCCGGCATGCAGGTCAGTGTGATCGGATTGAAAGGTGCATTAAGTTCCTCGGCTAAGATTGAAAAGATCGACTTTTCCGACACAACCGGTGTTTGGTTAAGTATCGAAAACGCCGAGCTGAACTGGACACGTTCTGCATTGCTGCGTAAGCGGATAAAAGCTGAAATGCTATCTGCGGATAAAATTACAATATTTCGAAAGCCTGCGTCCAATACGCAATCGACATCGACCGCTGCAGATACATTTCGTGTCCCGGAGCTTCCGGTTTCCGTCAACATTCAAAATATTTCTGCAAAAGAACTCGTTTTGGAAGAGCCTGTGTTTGGTCTTGCAACTAGATTGCAGCTGGCAGGAAATATCGACATTGCGAACGGAAACATGAATGTTTCATTGACCGCGAAAAATCTGGATAATGAGGGTATATTTGAGTTAGAAACAATCCTTCACGGTGATGGAAAAGCTGTTTTTATACACATGAAAGCCGAAGAAGCCGCAAATGGAGTAATCGCGAATATTCTTGATATTCCGGACAAACCATCTGTTTTAGCCACCGTTGACGGGAAAGGGACTTATACTGCTTTAATAACGGATGTTCACGTCAAAACGAATGGTAGCGATAGGCTGAATGGGCAGGTGATAATCGCGCCAAATGTTGTTGATGAGCAAGCTGATGGCGTTCAGGTTGCGGTGGATTTAATAGGTGATTTAGCACCGTTTTTTAAAAGTAAATACCAAGATTTTTTCGGCAAGAGCAACCATCTGAAAGCAGTTGCAAAGCTGCCTGAAAGCGGTGAAATCTTCATTTCAGGATTGGATCTACAAACCGATGCATTGGCTGTGAAAGGTGCTTTGGCACTTGCCGCTGATCACACCCCAACGCGCATTAATCTGGTGTCACGTCTTAAGAATGAAAATGAAACACCTGTATTATTACCCTTGAAAGGTCCTGAAGCATATATTCAATCCGCAAAGTTAACACTTAAATATGATGTAAACGAACCTTGGTTCGGCGCACTTAATATTTGGGATTTTACGCGCAATGGACTATCGGTGGAGAACATTCAATTTAATAGTTCCGGTGAAAATTCTGATACGTTTTCTAAAAATTCAACGTCCGATTTACCACTAACCGCATATTTTGATGCGGCTGCCACATCAATATCCCACACAAATTCTGATCTTGATCGGGCTGTTGGGGAAGATGTTCATGCATCCGGCAAAGTAACGTACAGCAAAGGTGAACCAGTTATTATATCTGGTTTGACTTTATCTGATGGCAATATCTTGGCCGGTTTTGATGGTAAAATCTCTGGTCTAGATTCAGCACTTGAAACAGCTGGCAAATTATCCGCGCAGGTAACTGATTTATCAGTAATTTCGAATATTCTTGAGCAGAATATACAAGGTGAGATCAATTTGGACGCCAAAGGGAGCGTGGCGTTGTTATCCGGTGCATTC
>JAJFHY010000244.1 GCA_021775375.1 Amylibacter sp.
GGGAAGCCACCAAATGGCAAGCCACAGGCTAATGGTTCGCAGTGTTTTCATAACCGGTTGGTGGTGTCGGATGGGACCATCATACATGGGTGAGCTGTCGTTGAACATCATACCGTAAAATGCGGCAATCAGAACGATCAGAGGGTAGGGTATATTCAGGAAGAATATGCCGATAAAAGCAAGGCCTGCAATTATCCAGTGGTCGGTGCGAATGAGGGCTTTCTTTGCGATGCGCAACAATGCCTCGATAACGATCACGACAACAGTGGCTTTGATACCAAGGAACAGGGCGGCAAAGATGGGAACATTGCCAAGAGTAGCATAGAGTGTGGCCAGTGCGAGGATGACTATGGCGCCGGGAATGACAAATAAAAGCCCGGCTATGAGCCCGCCGATTGTACCGTTTATACGCCATCCTGTGTATGTGGCCAGTTGCATGGCCTCGGGGCCGGGCAATAGCATGCAAAAACTAAGTGCGTTTAGGAATTGTTTTTCAGTAAGCCATTTTCGGTCATCAACGACTTCGCGGTGCATCATGGCAATTTGTGCGGCCGGGCCGCCGAACGACAGGATGCCAATTTTGGCCCAGACACGAAAAGCCTGGGAAAGGGTTGGATTATTATCAGGCATGTTTACGATCCTTTTGCGCCTGTGGCCGGCCAATTATGGGTCTCATCAGAGGCATCCCGTGCCCAGCGATAAAAAGCATCATAAATGCCAATACCTGCATTTAGCTGTACTAGATCGTCCCGGTGCATACGTGATAATCCTAAAGATACGGCCATAAGGCCTGCGGCTTCTGGCGCCAGATCTAACCGGTCTGTATCAGCACCGCGCACGATTGTTGCGAGTTTATGCAGTGGCTCCAGATCCAATGCGAATTCTTCGATCATTGTATCAAAGGTACAGCGATCATTCCGGTGTGACCAAAAACAATTCTCGACGTCAAAAGGTGTGGCGTTGAATTTTTCAGCGACATTCAAAACTTCGGAAGGGGATACAAACAGGAATTTGGCACGGGGATCAACAAACCGGCGGATCAGCCAAGGGCAGGCGATACGGTCGATTTTAGGTCGGTGACGTGTGACCCAAAGAGTGCTGCCATCGGGTTGCAAGGGTATTATTTTGACGGGTACCAACGGCAGTCCCGCATTTTTCCATGCAGAAATGCCGCCTTGCATGAATTCACATGCAACATCGTGATTACGCAAAAGGGCTGCTGCACCCTGGCTGAGCTTCAGACCTTTGTGACATATTATGACCGCTTTTTGCCCCTGAAGTTCTGGTGCCAAATCCTGTATTTTAGCGAACGGATAACGGCGCGAGCTTGGAATTAAACGCGGATCATTGTTGAAATCGTCATCTATACAGACGTCAATTATTGCAGGGCATTCAGGTGTGCCAATGAGGCGGGAAAGTTGTGTTGGTGTGATTTCATTAGGTGCAGGCATAGCGCATCCTTCCTTTTATTTAGAGGTTCATGGATGCGAAACTTGGGCTGTCGCCTCACGGGGTGTTCGCTTGTCCCCTTGGGGATAGTTTCTAGTGAATGGGCCCGATAGTCAAGTATGCCAGCAGACCACTGATTTATATGGCCAGCGTACGCAGGGCAAAGCCCCCATTAACCCATAGCAGATAAAACTTCCTTCAGTTTTTGCACCTTATAGGTGCGTTCGAAAAGGATTTATTATGAATAAAGTTATTACGGATGGCATCGTTTTGATGCCGCCTGCATTTGGTGACGGTCTGGATGTTTGGTCCAGCGCAGACGGGCTGCCGGGCGATCCGGCTTATGACGGGGCTAGCAATGCGACGTTGATTGCGGCGGACGCTGATTTTGGAACAAGTCTGGAATTGCAGAAAACCCAAAGCATCCAAAAGCTGCGCTATATGGGGGAAACGCCACTATCTGCAGGGTGTTACTTGCGTGTAACTGCGCGTGTTAAGGCCATATCGGGTGCATTGCCTGCGGTACAGATTGCTGGTTGGGCCGGCGATGTAGCCGGCAACCACATAGGCGGTGTGGTGGATGTTGGGCCAAGCATTCAGCTGACAACTTACGGAGAGGTGGTTGAGGTCTCTGCCATTGTTGGAACAGGTGTGCGTACAGGTGTTGATATGATCTGGGGGCGGGATGCAATATTCGGCCATTTCGGTATTGATCTGACCGGGGTTGTCGGGGGTATTGTCCGGATCGAAGATATCATAATCGAAGATGTCAGCGCGGTCTTTTATGGCAAGATGTTGGACATAGTCGATGTGAAGGATTTTGGCGCTGTGGGTGATGGTGTCACAGATAATGTCGCGGCTTTTGAAGCTGCAGATGCGGTTGCCAACGGTCGTGATATATTGGTATCGGAAGGCACGTTTTTTTCTGGGGCAAACGGTTACATTTGTATCCAGAATAAGGTTCCAGGGCACTTTAGTGATGCCGGATAACGCTATTTTGCAACTGACACAGAATTATAATTATGGCACATACTTGGATGCTTTCAGGGATGAAACTCTGGCGTTTAAAAAGGCGTTTCAGGCTTTGTTCAATTTTACTGACCATGAGTCTCTGGATTTATGCGGTTATAGTATCGCGCTTGATGGGCCGGTTGATATGCATGCGGCTGTTGGTAACAGGGATTCATTTTTTACACGGCGCGTGTTGCGAAACGGTCAATTTGAAGCAAAAGCCGGGTCAGCTTGGGATGATGTTGTTGTAACTTCTACAGCAAGTTACAGTTCAACTAGTGACACGCAACTGACCAATGTGACGAATATTGCAGCGATAGCAGTCGGATCGTTGGTCGAAGGTTTTGGTGTTGGCTCCGAGGTTTATGTAAAAGCTGTAGATGTAACAGGGCAAACATTGACCTTAAGCAGCCCGTTATGGTCAGCGGCGACCAGTCAATCGTATACGTTTACGCGATTTAAATACCTGTTAGATTTTAGTGGGTTCACAAGCATCATACGGTTTTCATTTGATAGTCTGGACTTCAATGGCAAATCTTTGGCGAGCGGCGTCATGCTGTCGCCCGAAGGTTTCATTTACCATTTCAAAGATTGTTTTTTCACGTCCAATAAAGATCGCTGCATCACGTCGATTGGGCGTGGTTGTGCGGGGATGTTAATTGACAGGTGTCAGTTTCTATCAAACGAGCAAACCCTGAATGTGGTTGATCGTAAGTCTATTGGGTTTAACACAAATGAAAATGATGTGAAAATTCGCGATAATCGCGCGGTGCGCTATAAACATTTTGGGATTGTTGGTGGAACCGGAAATATCATAACAGGCAATCACTTTTTCCAAGGCGATGATATTGGGACGGGAGAGCGCACTGCGGGAATTATTTTTACGACTATTAATTGTAAGACCACATTTTTCGGGAACTACGTTGATAATGCCTATATTCAATGGACCAACGAACATGATGCGACACCTGATTTTACCATTGGGTTCTCATTTGGTGGGCTGATTGTCACAGGTAATATTTTCACAGCCAATGAAACTGCAAGCTGGTTTAGGTGGATACATGTGAAACCCTTTGGCACAGGCCATTTCCTAAACGGTTTCACAATTACAGATAATGTATTTAAATCTTTAAATGGGCCTAATTTAGAACGCGTTGAAGTAGCTGATACGACACATGCGGTTCTTGTTCACGGAAAGGCGCGAAATGTGACTGTAACCGGTAATATGTATAATAACATAGATAACCGTATGCAAAATCCGGTTACTGTATCGGCTTCAATTTCTGCACCAACAACTTCTTGGGAGGTCGATGTGTCAGAGTCTATACCGTTTGGTGGGAAAACACGTACGGTTATTGCAGCGATTCCCGATGGACAGATCTCGGATGGAGCAAGTCAACCTGTGTTCGAACAACCATATGCTACAGTCAGGCAGGGTGTTGGCGAAGCGGCCATAAATCTAACATGGTCTAAACCCGTGAGCGGAAAGATGAAGGTAACTGTACGTTGCGACAATCCTACCTGAGCCCAGTGGGTGCGGGATGAGATATTGACCAAAGTTAATGCGCTTTGGATGTTGAGAAGAATCTTTTGTATATGACGTAGATCAAAGTATTTCCTTTTCACCGTTTTATAATGAACGGTGAAAAAAGGAGAACGTTATGTATAAATCAATTCTTGTTCCAGTTGCACCTGATCATGAGCGTGACATTAAAGCTGCGATAGATTTGGCAGAAATGCTACGTGATGAAGGTGGTAAAATAACACTTCTGTCAGTTATAGATATGATACCGGCTTATGTTATGCAGCAATTGCCGGATGACCAAATGACCAAAAATGTCGTTTCGGCAAAGGTTAAATTGCAAGAAGATGCTGATGGGCACAAAAATACTGATATTCAGGTGATTGTCGGGCATTCTGCCAATAGTATTCTGGATTATGCAGAGAAAAACGGGACTGACTGCATTGTTGTGGCATCGCATAGGCCCGGGTATCAGGATTATTTTCTGGGTTCAACTGCCGCGCGTGTTGTGCGCCACGCAACCTGTGCTGTGCATGTTCTGCGTTAAACTGCTTTGGAGAATGGCGACAGGCTGTTACGCTGTAATAACAGGAGGCTCCCATGCTGGAAATATCAACTGAAACAGAATCGCAAACCGTATTAACAACCTTTGAGGTGACACCGGGAACATGTCACGATTTGCTTGATGCGTTAACGAGTGCTTATCATGAAGTGATAGGCAAGCAACCGGGGTTTATTGCAGCGGGTTTGCATGTGAATGACGCGCAGACACGTATTGCGAGCTATTCCCAATGGGAGCGGCGCGAAGATTTTCAAGCGATGTTGCGTACGACCGAGATGCGTGAACGCAACCGCACTATCCACGAGTTGTGCAAAAGTTTCGAACCAGTAATGTACGAGGTTGCCGCTACCTTTTAAGTTCGCGGCTGAGATCTTTTTCAGCCTGGATAAAATCATCGGGCACCGGCATGCCAAGGGCGCGAAATTCGGCTATTTTTTCACGTAACTCCTCTTGCAGTTGGTGCAAATCTTCTGGCTGGTTGGTCATTTCCTCCAGCAGAAGATAGATTGAGGCTTTCAGGCTTTCAAACGACATGGCGATCTGCTTTCGTTGCACATTTTACACATACTGGAGTGTGGGGAATGGCCAATAGCCTTTCAGGGGCTATGTCATCGCCGCAATTCAGGCATTCGCCGTATGTGTCGTCTTCGATACGTTTAAGAGCGGCCTTAATCATTTCTATCTCTTTCAGACCAGCATTCCCCAAATCCTCCATTACCTCAGTGTCTTCGGTTTCGGTGGCGAAATCCTCAAAATCTTTACTGTGAGGCTGGTCGAGATCGTCCTCTATTTTGCGCAGTCTTGTATTCAGTTCCTGCAAGCGGTCTTCCAGCATTTTTTGTTGGGTAGTCCAATTAGGCATGAGTAATCTCCTTTCGAATTCAGGTTAAGTATGTTTCGGACCGTGCGCTTTGATCGAGATCAAGGTGGAGGAGGTTATAAAAGTTTCGTTTTTAACGCCAAGTGAAAAGGGAATGATTATATTGTCGGTATTTTAAAACTTTCGCGTACTTTTGCCGCGCCACGCACGTGTGCCGCCTTTGCCTGCTGTGCTGCGGCCGCCCCTTTTGTGCGCATCTTCTACGGCTGCATCTACGATGTATTGGCGCGCGAGCGGATCGTTGGCGATTGTCAGTTCCACAGTTTCAAGACGTTTGACTTCATCGCGTAATTGGGCAGCTTCTTCGAATTCCAGATTTTCGGCAGCCTTAAACATATCTTTACGCAAAGCATCTAAATGTGCTTGCAGGTTGGCGCCTGTCATAGGTTTTTTGTCGATCTTGGCTGTAACACGGGATTGATCTGTATCGGCTTTGAATACGCCTTCCAACACATCTTCGACGTTCTTTTTGATCGTTGTCGGGGTGATGCCGTGTTCAATGTTATAAGCGTGTTGCTTTTCGCGGCGACGGTTGGTTTCGCCCAAAGCACGCTCCATGCTGCCGGTGATACGGTCGGCATACATGATGACGCGCCCATCCGCGTTACGGGCCGCGCGGCCTATGGTTTGCACAAGCGAGGTTTCAGAACGTAAGAAACCCTCTTTATCCGCGTCCAAAATTGCGACAAGAGAGCATTCGGGAATGTCTAAACCTTCACGCAGAAGATTGATCCCGATCAGCACGTCAAACGCACCAAGGCGTAAATCGCGTAGAATTTCGATGCGTTCGATGGTGTCAATGTCGGAATGCATGTAACGCACACGGATGCCTTGTTCGTGCAGGTATTCGGTAAGGTCTTCTGCCATGCGTTTGGTCAGTGTGGTGACAAGCACGCGATTACCATCAGCCGCAACTATACGGATTTCATCCAAAAGGTCGTCCACCTGGGTGGTGACGGGGCGAATTTCAACTGGCGGATCCAAAAGACCGGTGGGGCGGATAACCTGTTCGGCAAACACGCCGCCCGATTGTTCCAACTCCCATTTTTGGGGCGTTGCGGAGACGAAGACGGATTGCGGTCGCATGGCGTCCCATTCCTCAAACTTTAAAGGGCGGTTGTCAGTGCAGGATGGTAAGCGGAAACCATGTTCAGACAGTGTGGATTTACGCCTAAAGTCGCCTTTGTACATGCCTCCGATCTGGGGGACGGAAACGTGGCTTTCATCTGCGAATACAATGGCATTATCGGGAATATATTCAAACAAGGTTGGCGGTGGTTCGCCCGGTGCGCGGCCTGTCAGGTAGCGCGAATAGTTTTCAATGCCGCTGCACACGCCTGTGGCCTCTAACATCTCCAGATCAAACCTTGTACGTTGTTCAATGCGCTGGGCTTCCAGTAATTTACCCTCGTCGCGGAATTGTTTGGTGCGAATTTCCAATTCGGCTTTGATGCCTTTGATTGCCTGTTGCATAGTTGGTCGTGGCGTAACGTAATGGGAGTTGGCGTAGATGCGGACCTTTTCCAAGGTGTCGGATTTAGCCCCTGTCAGCGTGTCAAATTCGGTAATACTTTCCAGTTCTTCGCCAAAAAATGACAATCGCCAACCGCGATCATCCAAATGGGCGGGCCAAACCTCTAGCGTGTCACCACGAACGCGAAATGATCCGCGTTGGAAAGCTTGATCGTTCCGGCGGTATTGCTGGGCGACCAGATCGGCCATAATCTTGCGCTGATCATATTCCGCACCCGTGATTAGATCCTGGGTCATGGCTGTGTATGTCTCTACTGATCCGATCCCGTAAATACACGATACCGATGCCACGATGATAACATCGTCACGCTCCAAAAGCGCGCGCGTTGCAGAGTGGCGCATGCGATCTATTTGTTCATTAATCTGCGATTCTTTTTCAATATATGTGTCTGATCGCGCAACATACGCTTCCGGTTGGTAATAATCATAATAGCTGACGAAATATTCGACCGCATTTTCCGGGAAAAAATTTAAAAATTCTGCATAAAGTTGAGCGGCCAATGTCTTATTCGGTGCCAAAATGATCGCCGGACGTTGTGTTTCGGCAATCACTTTGGCCATAGTGAACGTTTTACCGGTTCCCGTGGCGCCCAAAAGAACTTGATTTTGCTCACCCTCATTCATGGCTTCGACCAGTTCATGGATAGCTGTTGGTTGATCGCCTGCAGGTTCAAATTCTGTATGCATTACAAACCGTTGCCCACCTTCCAATTTATCTTTTGCGAGGCGGTCAGAGTTGTTTAAAATTGGTGGCAAAGCTTGGGGCATTGTTTAATTGGGTTCCTTTTAAAAGAACATGAAGTGTTCGGGGGAAATTTCAAGACTGAATACAAGTAAATATTTCGTTAATGGTTGAGTAAAATTATTATTATACAACTATAGCGAATATTTTTATTGCATTCTATTCGCGCGCACCATTATGATTAATCTGTAAGCAGCGAGAATGGTTGCCAATCGAATATGTACACCACCCACCCTCACTCTGGCATATTTGGTTGGCAACCATGATTTATAAAAAATCATGTGATTATTCGGACAGAGGCTTGCGCCTTTCATCAGATTTAGCGATAAGCAGTAAAGCAAATTGTTTGAGGTAACACCTATGCTCGCGCGTATTTACCAACCTGCACGTAATGCAATGCAATCAGGCCAAGCCAAAACCAAGGCTTGGACTTTGGAATTTGCCCCGGAAGAGGCAAGGGAAGTCGACCCTTTGATGGGGTGGACCAGTTCAGGCGATATGAACGGACAAGTAAAGCTTACTTTTGATAGCAAGGATGCTGCAATTAACTACGCAACAGCAAAGGGCATTGCTTATACGGTGTCTGAACCGCAAAAACGCAAAGCTAACGTGCGTATGGGTGGTTATGGTGAAAATTTCGCAACAAACAGACGCGGAACCTGGACGCATTAAAATGGTCCCATAGCTCAACCGGATAGAGCACCTGCCTTCTAAGCAGGGGGTTTCAGGTTCGAGTCCTGATGGGATCACCACTTTTCAAAAAATAGTTACCTTAAAACTATC
>JAJFHY010000245.1 GCA_021775375.1 Amylibacter sp.
ATTGGGATGGGCGGCGGGCAATATCGGTACGACGATTTTTCATCCCACATGTACCGCTAAAATGGGTAGTGATCCGATGGCCGTGGTTGACGACCGTTTACGGGTGCATGGATTGCAAGGTTTGCGGGTGGTGGATGCATCGGTGATGCCGACAATCACGTCAGGCAATACAAACTCGCCGACGATTATGATCGCGGAAAAAGCGGCGGACATGATGAAGGCGGATGCTAAGGGGTAGGGATCCTAGTATATTTTTTGCAGGTGTCCCAGTTGGGACACTATATTAAGTCATTGATATTATAGTGTATAAAAATAAAATGATTTGCTCCTTCACACCCGAATTGCACCAGCCTGTGCCTTGAGTGACATCTGATCGAAGACCTCTTTTGGTGTTCTAAAGCCTAACACAGCTCGGGGGCGGTTGTTAAGTTTGTGTTGAAACCGCCCAACAACCTTAATCCTTAAACGACTTACTGATCCTGATCTGATCCCATGCCCAGACAACTTCCTGCAAACGGTCCTCGTCCGAGCGATCGCCGCCGTTCATGTCGGGGTGCAGCACTTTGACCAGGGCTTTGTACTGTTTGCGCAGCTCTTTTTTAGTCCAATGATCTTTTGCGTCCAAGATCACAATGGCTTTGCGTTCAGCGGGTGGCAGACGTTTGGCGCTGCCTACATCCGATCCGCGTCCGTGGTTGCGCGTGGCATTGTCACCCAGCACTTCATGGGCGTCTTTGATGCCCAAACGTGCCCAGGCTTTTTCTTCGGGGGTTTGTTTGCGCTCGGCATCTTTGTTTTTACCAAACGGTGAGGTTGGGCGTTCCCAGACGCGGTCAGCGGCAAACTGTTCTTCCAGTTCCTCTTGTGTGTGGTCTTCAAAGAAATTCCACTTTTGGTTAAAATCGCGGATATGGGCGAGACAAAACCAGCGGAACTCATCCAGATTATCGGGGTTTAAGGGTGCGCGGTATTTACCGGCTTCGTCACATTCGGGATGTTGGCACATTTGTGTTGAGGTCTCGGAAGCGCCGGACATGCCGCGACGGCCCTTTTTACGACGCTTCTTATCTGCCGATACGGATATATCGAATTCAAAAAGGGGACGATCAGACATTCAATTACCTATTTACCTTATGCTTCGGATCAGGGAGTTTACCCTATTCTTGGGTTTCGCCAAGGGGTGAATTGAATAAAGGGTAAAAAAAATGAATATGCGTGAACGAATTTTGTCGAAACTTCAGGCGGCATTTGATCCAGTAACCTTGGATGTTGTGGATGATAGCGAAGCGCATCGTGGTCATGGTGGCTATCGTGAAGGTGGTAATACGCATTTTAACGTGTTGATAAAAGCGGATGCTTTCAATGGATTAAGCCGTGTGGCCCAACAGCGGTTGATAAATAAAGAATTGGCGCAAGAATTTGAAGACGGGCTTCATGCATTGGCGTTAGTGGTGCAAACAACGATAGATTAGGTTTTTTTGGCTTTGCTGACTTTTTTGGTTTTGCTTTGCTTGCCAGTGGTTTCTACAGTTTCATCTTTTGTAGCGTCATCCGCATCGATGGCGTATTCAGCTTCATCTTCGGAATCACTTACAGATAAATCCTCATCGCCAACGTCGAATGTGTCTTCGTCGTCGCTTTGATCTTCAATTAAAGCGGTTACCGGTTCTTCTGGTTCCGTTACTTCTGCAACTCTTCGAAAAATCAGAACGTTCTGGTAAGTTTCGGTTTTTCGCATCGTGATGCCATGACGTTCATCGACCGGTAGCGATTCTGCGCGCAGATATTGCCAGCCATTGGTTGCCAGTTCATTGATCGCTTTTTCGAAGGTAGCGGCAAATTTACCGTCAACGCCTTTGGCACCTTTTATACGGACACTACGGCGCGGCGCGGGTATGACTTTATATTCAAAATATTCCATCAAATACGCCTTATCCTTACAAACCCAGTTTTTTAGCAATAATCTGGTTTACCGCTTTTGGGTTGGCTTTGCCACCCGTTGATTTCATAACCTGCCCCACGAACCATCCGGCCAGTTTCGGGTTAAGGCGGGCTTTTTCCACCTGACCGGGGTTTGCGGCAATGATTTCGTCAACAGCGGCTTCAATCGCGCCCATGTCGGTCACCTGTTTCATGCCGCGTGCATCAACGATTTCAGCAGGATCACCGCCTTCGTTCCAGATGATTTCAAACAGGTCTTTGGCGATTTTACCGCTGATGTCACCTTTGGTGATCAAATCCAGAATACCGCCCAATTGTAAGGCCGAAATCGGGCTATCGCCAATCTTTAAATCTTCTTTGTTCAGCCGGCCAAATAATTCGTTTATCACCCAGTTGGCGGCCTGTTTGCCGTCACGACCCTTGGCCACGCCTTCAAAGAATTTTGCGTCCGTTATGTCAGCCGTCAAAACGCCTGCATCATATTCAGTCATGCCATATTCAATTACAAAACGGGCTTTTTTAGCATCGGGCAGCTCAGGCAGAGTTTCGCCTATGGTGTCGATCCAAGACTGTTCTATCCGTAAGGGTAACAGATCAGGGCAGGGGAAGTAGCGGTAATCATGCGCTTCTTCTTTCGAGCGCATTGTGCGGGTTTCGCCTTTATCGGGGTCAAACAGACGGGTTTCCTGATCAATGTGACCTCCGTCTTCCAGAATGGCGATTTGGCGGCGGGCCTCGATATCAATGGCTTGTTGAATAAAACGCATGGAGTTCATGTTCTTGATCTCGCAGCGTGTGCCAAGTACGTCGAAATCACCGGTTTCGCGGAATTTTTCATAGTCGCCCGGTTTGCAGACGGAAACATTCACATCCGCACGCAGGTTACCGTTTTGCATGTTACCATCACACGTGCCCAGATAACGCAGGATTTGGCGGATTTTAGCAACATAAGCGGCAGCTTCTTCAGGGCCGCGAATATCGGGGCGGCTGACGATTTCCATCAGGGCGACACCGGTGCGGTTCAGGTCAACGAAAGACATGTTGGGGTCCATGTCGTGCACGGATTTGCCCGCGTCCTGTTCCAGATGGATACGTTCGACACGGACTTTGCGTGCAATGCCGGGTTCCATATCGACAAGAACCTCGCCTTCGCCCACGATGGGGTGGTAAAGCTGGCTGATTTGGTAGCCTTGCGGCAGGTCAGGGTAGAAATAGTTTTTACGGTCAAATGCGGAATAATGTTTGATCTCGGCCTTCAGGCCCAGACCTGTGCGCACAGCCTGTTCCACACAAAATTCATTGATAACGGGCAACATACCGGGCATGGCGGCGTCAACAAAAGAAACATTGGAATTGGGTTCGGCACCGAACTTGGTGGAGGCACCCGAAAACAGCTTGGCTTTTGAAGCGACCTGCGCGTGGACTTCCAGCCCGATTACAAGTTCCCAGTCGCCTTTGGCGCCTGCAATGGTTTTGGGTTTAGGTTCTGTGTAAGTAAGCTCGGCCATAACGCAATCTCTGTCATATTTATCGAGGGGTTTTAGGCCGCATGACCGCGCGGGGCAAGCGTAAATAATGGGCGTTGCTGCTAACCGGTTAGCGTATATTGGTCGTAAGCGATGTCACCTGTCCAGCGCCATGCGGAGATAAAGGGTTCATCCTTTGTTATTGTGGCATGCGGTGTGTTTGAGGGGTGGAATATCATGTCACCGGTTTTACCCAGTACAGGGTCTTCGCCATCAACCTGCCAGTAAGCTGATCCGCCAAGCATGATAAAGGTTTCTTCAGCGGCGTGTTTGCGGGTGACATAGTTCAGGTTGGGCGACTGTGCAAACAGGCCAACGCGCACATGTTCCGAATATATCATCCCGTCCGGCCCGACCAATTCGGCGGTGGCCAGATGGTTGGATATTTCCGGTCTGATCCGCCCGTCCACCATGCCTGAACTGTGCCAGTGGATCAGGGGCATGACCTTGGCAATTTTTGCGGCGATCGGCAGAGGGTTAATTGTAAGCGCTTGTTGTATTGTCTCGGTTAAAACCTGATGGGCCGGCAATAATGGCGTGTGAACCTTACCGCAAATGGCCCGTAGCTCTTGCGCGGTTTCATGCCCGCCAATACGATTTTCCGCATCAAACAAGTCAGCAAGATCAGCCAACACATCATAAAAGACTTTGTAGAGCGTCATGTTTTTCTCCACCTTGTGCAAGTAAAGCGTAACACAGAATCACTGCATTGCGCTTTACTTTTTTTCACGGAATGGTGATTTTTTTTGCTACCCTAAAATCCGCCCGATAATTTCTGTGCTGTCCTTTGACAGGTTCGGTGTTTTAGCTATTCGTTCCAACTGGGCTTTTTGCAAAGCCTGACGATTTGAGTCGTAACGGCGCCAAGCTTCAAACAGGCCGCACATGCGTGCGGTGGTTTGCGGGTTGACCGGATCGAGTTTAATCAACCAATCGGCGATAAATGCATAGCCTTTGCCATCCTTGGCATGAAATGCGGCGGGGTTCATGGCGAACGGGCCTATCAAGCTGCGAAAACGATTGGGGTTTTTCCAATCAAACTCAGCGTGGTTTGACAAATTGATCGCTTTTTCCAAGGCCACATCGGGCGTAGCGCTGCCAACCTGAATGGCGAACCACTTGTCAATCACCAGCTTGTCGTTCTGCCATTGATCGTAAAATGCCTGTGCTGTCGCTTCTCCCTGGTTTGCATGTATCAGGATCGACAGTGCAGAGAGTTGCTCGGTCATGTTGTCAGCTGCGGCATATTGCGCATGTGCGGTTTTCGCATCCGGCTCTAGTCTGGTCAAAAGTCGGAGCGCTGCGGCCCGCAAGCTGCGCTTACCCGCCGACTCTGCATCTGGCGTATAGGCACCGGTCACGGCCATATCCGTATAAAGTGTCGTCAGATCATCACCAAGTTTTTCGGCAAGAGCCAAAGACAGAGCTTTGCGGGTTTGGTGGATTTGGTCAGGATCAGGTACGTGGCCCTGATCGACTAGGGTTTGTGCCAAGGCTTCTTCGGATGGCAGTGCCAACATTAACGCGCGGTAAGCTGGTGCCAGATTTGTGTCCAGTGCCGTTTTGCGCATGGCTTTCAGGAATTCGACATCGGGCGTGGCCCCATGAAGGACCATGTCGCATAAGACATTTGACGCCAGCATGCGCCCCGCTTCCCATTTGTTGAACGGGTCACTGTCATGGGCCAAAAGAAACACGAGCGTGTCGCTGGATTGTGTGTGGTTCAGAATCACCGGGGCGGAAAAACCGCGTAGGATTGACGGGGTCGGTTTTACGTCAAAGCCCGCAACCG
>JAJFHY010000246.1 GCA_021775375.1 Amylibacter sp.
TAAACGCAACGGTGGATGTAAGAGTTATCGCGCCACATCTTCTGATCAAGCTGCTTGGGATCGCGCTTTACGCCCCAAGGTTTGCAAGCTGGCTTGCCACCCGTTTCTAAGCCGCGCAGTATCACGTAAATTGCGCCGTAAGTGGTCGCCGGAACAGATTGCTGGCTGGTTGAAGCGCGCGTTTCCCGAGGAGCCCCACAAACAAGTGTCACATGAGACGATATACAGAAGCCTTTATATACAAGCCCGTGGCGTCTTGAAAAAGGAGTTGCTTGAACATCTGCGTGCTAAACGCACGATCCGCAGATCAAAACATGCAAGCCTCAAGCGCAATGGGCTTGGGCAAATTAAGAATGCCGTTTCGATCAGCCAAAGACCTGCATCCGTCGAGGATCGTGCCGTTCCGGGGCATTGGCCTCTCGGTGATGCGAGCATCACCTGTCAGCTGACAGGAAGGGGATTTGATTGGTGGATCGAAAAACAGCTACATTGCAACGCTTGTCGAACGGCACTCACGATATGTTATGCTCGTAAAAGTAGCCAACAAAGACACAGAAAGCGTTATTTCTGGCCTGATTAAGCAGTCCAAGAGATTACCAAAGGAACTCTACAAATCATTGACGTGGGATCGCGGCAAGGAGTTGGCGGATCACCCAAGATTAACGCTGGCGACAGACGTTGATGTCTACTTTTGTGATCCACAATCACCATGGCAACGCGGCTCAAATGAAAACACCAACCGACTTTTGCGCCAGTATTTGCCTCGTGGAACAGACTTATCAGTACATTCTCAAGCCAAACTCAGTGCTATTGCTAGGCAGCTAAATGAGCGTCCACGAAAACCTTGCAATATCTAACACCAGCTGAAAAGTTTGCACAGTGTGTTGCGTCGATCAGTTGAGCTCGCCGCCCAATATTACCAAGAATGGGATTTCAATAGATAGCTGCAATTGGCACAAAAGGGAATTGATTGAATTATCTCCTGATCATACTTGGGTCCTTCCTAGCGTTATCCAGCATGCGGGTAATTTGCCCCCCATGCCGGGCGGGTTTTTTCCGAAACAGTTGTGGTTGAGGTTGTTGTTGTGGTTTCAGATCTGGCTGAATGCCTGCAGTATGAGCGCCAATGTGCAGAATAGAAAAGGGGTGTGTCCCAAAGATCAGAGAATTTGATTATGACAAAAGGCGTTAATAATCAGATTTTTGCGCGAGTGATTTTTAAGGGGGGGGGTGGATATTTAACAATCTTGGATTGACCGTGTTGGGCGGAAAGTGCTGCAGGGCAAATACAGGTGGATAAAAAATGGTGAATCTTTTACCATAAAAGGGTTGGGAGCAAATTAGGCTTTAGCAATTCGACAACTTTTCACACTCTTATCCGCGGTTCCGCCCGCCGCATAGCAACTTAATTAGCAAGGAGAACCCGAAATGGCCCTCGACAAATCAATCGATAGTTTCAGCCTGCAACGCCGCAATCTTGGTGGCGGGACGGCCCCGCTAACCAACTGGACATTGCCCAATGAAACCAACCCGCTGACCGACGTCCTGCTTGGTTCACCTGCACATCTGTTCCATCGCGCAACATCCAGTTTGTCCCGTAAACATCTGCGCGAGGCGCCTTGCAACATTCAGGTAGCACAGGCTCAACACGCGGAATTGGTCGATGCCTACAAGCATTTCAACGTAAATGTACATATGTTAGACGCAGAACCAGAACTGACTATGCAGGTTTACTCCCGTGATTCCAGTGTGATGACACCTTACGGAGCTTTCATCACGGCGATGTCTCAGTGGTGGCGTCGGGGAGAAAACTATGCCGCAATCAGAGCATATGAAAAACTGGGTATTCCAATCTATGACATGGTAACAGCTGGTACATTTGAAGGCGGCGATTTTAACGTGATAGAAGAAGGTTGCGTTCTAATCGGATGCGGTGAAGCGCGAACCACTGAACCGGGTGCACGTCAGGTTGCAAGCTGGTTTGAGGCTGAAGGTTGGGAGGTGCGCCTTGCTTTCATCGACGAATATTATGTTCATATTGACCTGATGGTTGTGCCGATTGCCGAAAGACTAACGGCTGTGTGCTTGGCATGCACAGATCCTGAGATTGTTGATTGGCTAACGGCAAAAGGCCACGAGATTATCGATGTTCCATTCCAACAGACCATGGCGCTTGGATGCAACATGATGTCTTTGGGTAACGATAAGGCTATCGCACCAACATCCTCTACTGTTTTGATAGATAATTTGCGTGCACGTGGCTTCGAAGTGGCCGCGGTTGATACGGCAGAGATATCCAAAACAGGCGGCGGGATTCATTGTATGGCACAGGCATTGCGGCGCGAAGCGTAGTATCTGTAATTTGTGAACAGGAATGAATGCTGATGTTAACGCCCAATTGCTGCGCTAGGTAAGGATGGCAACTTTGGTTGCCCGCGAAACTGTTTCCCAGCGCATCGCCGAATTCGGTTTTGGGCCGTGAGCTGATATGGTAACTAAGGGCGGTGAGCTGCCATTAGGATATGATTGTGGATGTTCCAAAGGGGCTCTAGACATACGTCCACTATCTTTTGTCATGATATATGGGTTTGGCAACGTCTGGTTGGCGATGAGGTGGTGTGTGGTGGATGGGAGTGAATAGCCCCTAGAATTATAGACACCTTGTCCCCTAAAAACGAGGCAAGGAGAACTCAATGACACGACCTAATTTCACAGAAGAATTCAAGATTGATGCGATCAAGCAGATCACGGAACGCGGCTATTCTGTCTCGGATGTTTCCAAGCGTTTGGGCGT
>JAJFHY010000247.1 GCA_021775375.1 Amylibacter sp.
CACACAATAAAACGAATTTGATGAAAATCTGTTCGCGCGGTTTTACCGTCATACCAAGCCCCGTATTTGGTCGTCCATGCTGATGTACCCAATACCGCTGCAATCGTCCAGCCTCGCCACTCTGGCAGCCGCTGGCACAGCCTACTTCAGATTGCAGAATGTGTGACCCCCAGGACACCCACACCAGCAGTTCCGATGGCACTAAAACTGGGGCAGTTTCTGGGGCCTTTTTGCTGTAGGTTGGCCGCCGTATCATCAAGCAACAAGAGTAGGTGGCCACATAGGGATTGGCCTACTAGTTGCAGCAGTCAAGCGCATGCTCCAGTGTTTTGAGAAAACTTGTGGTTCATCCATCAATTTGCTGATTGTAGTCATCGACGTCATACCAACCTAGAGATTTTGTTACCTGCAAATCATCATCCAGGTCCCATTCTTCCCATCCACTGAAACTGACCAGTTTCCCAGAATCTTTATGCCTGCCTTCAAATGTCCAAGCATATACGATGTGGTGGTCTGCGGCCAAAACGGTATCGCACTTAAGTGTCAGACCCGGGAAATCTGCTATAAATCCACCCGCCATTTCAGCTATTTCGGCGCGCGTAGTCATTGGTTCTCCGCCGTTCATAGCGAAGCTGGTCTGCTCTGAATATCTTTCTGCAACCTTACTGGCTGAAGAAGACGTCCATGCTGCACAATGCGCGTTTGCCAACTTTCTGGCGATTTCAACAGTAGGAAACATTCTGTATTCCAGTTTATTGTTTATCTTGATTTCAATCATGCTAGTTTGGCGTATTTTTTCTCACAGAGTCAACTGTTGGTACAGCCTACTTCAGACTGCAGAACGTGAACTCCAGCACCCTCAGGACGCCAACACCAGCAGTTCCGATGGCACTAAAACTGGGGCAGTTTCTGGGGCCTTTTTGGGCGTTTGGCCACGGCCGGTTCCATGCTTTTAACGCTGCACTAGTCGGGAAACACCTTGGCAGGGGCTAAGAGACTCGAACTCTTGACCCTCGGTTTTGGAGACCGATGCTCTACCAACTGAGCTAAACCCCTAGAAACCAAAGTGTGCTTCAATTACGCAAGCTTTATAAGTTTTGCAAGCAGCAACTGCAGTCTAGCGTTAATAAAACCCGCGTAGACTCGCATGTTAGATGTTACACGTTATAATCACCATGGCCACAAGTTACCGGAGAGCCTCTGCTATGACAAAAGTTTTACGATCTGGCATTGAACCACCCAAGGTAAAGCTTGTGACCGAAGTTTGGGGGCCGATTAAGTCCTTGATGGCAGCACGGCGCAATATTCTGGAAATTATTCCCGAGGCGGCGACGAAGCAACCGATTGTTTCAGGGCGTACGGGCGGTGTGCGCTGGCATATGGTGATGGACCCAAAGGCCATTGGGCGTATTCTGAATGAAAATCTGGATATTTACCCAAAATCCGATGTCACCAAGAATTTACTGAAACCGGCCATAGGCGACAGTATGTTTATTGCCGAAGGTGCACATTGGCGTTGGCAACGCCGCGCCGCGTCACCGGTTTTTACCCACCGAAATATAGCCAACCTTGCCCCGATAATGTCGGCGGCTGCGGATACCACTTGTGCACGTATAAATACCGCCGATGATACCGTGGATATGTACGAAGAAATGGTCGCGGCCACATTTGAAGTGATCTCGAACGTCACATTCAGTGGGTCCGGGGCGATGGGCAGTGATGCGGTTCACAATGCCATCAACCGTTATATCGACCAAACCGCGCGGGTATCCCTATTTGACATCCTTGGCCTACCCGGTTGGATACCACGCCCATCACGCATCTTTCAGCCCAATGCCTTAAAGCAGATGAAACGCATTGCAAATGATGCGATCAAGAAGCGTAAGGAAAATGGGGCAAAGCCTGTGCCGGATCTGCTGGATTTATTGCTTGAGGGCGAAGACCCTGAAACAAAGCGGAAGATGGAAATGGCAGAGTTGCGCGACAATCTGCTGACATTCATAGTGGCAGGACACGAGACCACCGCTCTGACACTTTCATGGGCATTGTATCTTTGTGCTTTTGACCCTGAAGTTCAGGAAAAATTACGCACCGAGGCCCGATCAGTTTTGCAAGGCCGTGTTGCAACGGCAGATGATTGTGCCGCTCTACCCTATACGGAACAGGTGATAAAAGAGGCGTTGCGCCTCTATCCACCTGCTGCATTTATCTCACGCACAATACAAGCGGACGACATGCTTTGCGGCCGCGACATCAAGCGTAAAGACACGGTGATGTTGCCGATTTACGCGTTACACCGTCATCATGATCTTTGGGACAGGCCTGACCAGTTCGACCCAGAACGATTTGCCGACGGTCACAAGCCAGAACGCTATTCTTATCTGCCGTTTGGTGGCGGGCCGCGTATTTGTATTGGTGCCCAATTTGCGATGATCGAGGCCAAGATAATATTGGCGACACTCATTGCGCGGTACGGATTTGAACGCATTGCAGACCGTGACCCCAAACCCGTTATGGTTCTGACGTTACGCCCCGAAGGCGGCGTGCCGCTGAAAGTTACCCGTCTTTAGCCGTGTTTGCACAGAATTGTCGCAAATCATTCCATTCCGTATCCGATAGTATAGCGTCAAATGGATCATCGCCTATGGTATCAGCATTCTCCGCGGCTTTTGCACGGCCAATTAAATCCGGATGACTTGCCAAATGAGACAAAAACTCTGGTCCATCACCATATTCTGCATAAAGTTTGCCAAAAAACTTTGCCATCGGGGCAGATGGTAATTCTGCATTCGCCATAAGCATATGTGCGAATACATCCGCATTGGCTTCTGCATCCTTGCTATAGCTGGCTGAAATTAATTGCTCTGCGATTACCAATGCGACTGCACCACCGGCAAAATCGCCAAAGACCATCCCCAATATCCCGACAGAGCCGGCAGAGCGCAGGGCCAGACGGGTAGGATCGCGATTGAACACATGTCCCATTTCATGGCCCAGAACGGCGGCAACTTCTTCGGGGCTGTCTGCGGCTTGGATCAAGCCGTCAAACAGAACGATATGGCCACCGGGGACCGCAAAAGCATTTGGCATCTCATGGTTGAAGACTTTAACGTCCAGCGGATACGGGCTGTTGATGAAATCCTCCAGCCGTGTTGTCATTTTATCAAGTGCAGCTTGCCCTTTTTGCCCTTTGCAAGTCAGGTTCGTATCATCCCCATAGCTCAACAGCCTCTCGATCTGGTTCAGGCTGACACGTCCCAACGCAATCTCGCGTTCAACTGGTATCCACGTTGCCAATTGATTGGCAAATGATGGGATGATGACGAATATGATTGCAAAAACCGATACAATGGCACCCGCACCCCAAATACTGATGCGTTTCCACATATTTGCTGGAATGTCCGATTTGTTTAAGTTCAGTGCGAGCTTTTTAAGTCGGATTATCAGATCTTCGTCACTAATATTCAGCCGCCCAAGACCATCCATTACACGAAATGACGCGCCTTTTTCACTGGCTACATCTGCAACATTCCGCATGTCACTATAAGCCCATTCTACAGGTTCCTTCAGCGTCGGACCGGATATGAGCAAGCTCAGATCTGAACATGCAACATCGACACTATGCACGCGTGCGGACTTTCCATCATAAAAAACATTGGTTGGAGGTTGAAGGTCATCCACCATGTTTAAAAACCAGTTCCAACATCAAGCGCATCGGCAAAACCTTCTGCCTCGATCATCTGGTCGCCTTCACGTTGTTCAATCTCATCTAGTTCTTCTGCGTTATGCACCGTTGTGACTTGCGCAAAATGTTCAATAATTGGCTGTTTGATAAAAATTAAACTGAGCACAGCCAACACGACGAACAGTGTAATATAGCCCAGAACAATCCCCACACCCACGCCTGCTGGTGTTTCGCCTAATCCCACATCAACACCGCTTAGGATTTGACTTGATAGAACCCCCAAGATCCCGCCAATCAAACCGGCTATGATCGGGGCAAGCAGTGAAATAATAAGGCCGCCCAGTAAATAGATACCAATGATACGCGCCGTGCGTGGTTCGCTTGTAAAATGAATATTACTGCCCAGTGTTTTGTTGCGCGTCAATATGCGGTGACTGTGTACATTGTAATAGGCAAAACCGATATAGAACCAAACAGTGCCGATGAAAATCATCGATCCCGCCAATACTGCAATGGCAATATCTATCCCTGCCGTATCGCCTTCTAAAGAGCCCGTCCAAAATAACATAGACATCATAGCCCCGCCGATCACAGTAATCGCAAACCCCATTATGATGTGCTTCATTGCGGGATAAAGTGATTGCCAGCGACCCTCTTGCACAAACTGCGCCGTACCGAACCATGTGCGGTCAGCTTTGTATTTTTCCAGATAAAATGTTTGTCTTGGAAGAAGTATACCCAATGTCAAAAACGTCAACATCCAGTGACCTATCGCGCGAATTGCATAGCCCCAAGCGGCTTGATCCGCGCCAAAACGGATGCCTTTCCATTTCGTACGTGACAGCATGTAACGGCGTGCACGGTACTGGGCATAAAAGATCAACGGCGCTAAGAATAAGAAAGTTGCGTAAGTTAACAGCACTCCACGAATTTGATCACCATCAGAGTCAACAGCTTCGAAAAGTGACATTCCGGCAAAGCTAAACGCAACTTGAAAGGTGCCAAGATAAATAGCCAGAACCGCTACAGCTATCAAAAAGCCAATCAGCTTTTCTATACCTTTGCCGGTGTATTCAAACCCGTGGCCGTCCAAGGTAACAGCAGACCAGAAGTAACGCCGCAGTCGCGTTCGGGCCCAAAATCGATAAATACCCAAAGTCACGAGCGTCAGCAAAGTAGTGACGACTGCCAAGCTGCGCAGCTGCGGTGTATTCCCGTTAAACCCAACCGAGCCGATATCGGTGTTTTCTTCTATCATCATAATTTCCCAAGACTTAATACTTTACATATTAAACTTATTATCCCGTGGAAAACCGCGCGGTGCCATACGGCCGGCGGATGCCCGTTTTCCAACCCATTCCGATAGTTCCGTTTCAGTGCGCGTTCTTCCTGCGGGATCCAACCAGCTCAATCCTTCGGTCAGATTAAATGTCGTTGCATCATTAAGACCGCCGTCTTTGTATTTTTGCAACCTAACACCTTTTCCGCGACCCATTTCAGGCAATTCATCAAGAGAGAATATTAAAACTTTTCGATTCTCACCGACACAAGCAATATGATCACCCTGAACCGGACGGCAAACATGCGCTTTTACATCACCCCTGACGTTCAAAACCTGCTTACCGCTGCGTGTTTGCGCGACCACATCATCCGAATTTACAACAAATCCGTCACCAGCCGATGAAGCCATCAGCATTTTACATCCCGGTTTGTAAATGAAAAGATCAACCATTTCAGCCTCATTCGGCAAGTCAACGATCAGGCGGATAGGCTCGCCCATGCCGCGCCCGCCGGGTAATTGACTGCATGGCAAAGTATAAAACCGCCCGTTACCACCCAGCAATAAGATTTTATCGGTGGTTTCGGCATGGAAGATAAAGCGGGCTTCATCGCCGTCTTTAAATTTCAGATCCTGCGCCAGATCAATATGACCCTTCATTGCGCGTATCCAACCCATCGCCGAACAAACCACGGTGATCGGTTCTTTTTCAATCATCGCCTCAATCGGTACATCTTCCACATCAGGGGCGTCCGCCAGTTCCGTACGCCGGGCACCACCCGGTGCATTCTTGCCGAATTTCTTGCGGGTTTCACGTAACTGCTCGATAATACGCGACCACTGCATGTCTTCATCAGCAAGTAAATCTTCTAAATCGGCGCGTTCAATCAGCAATTCATCACGTTCATTGCGCAGCTCCATTTCCTCAAGCTTGCGCAAATTCCGCAGACGCATATTCAGGATCGCTTCGGCCTGTACATCGGTCAGATCAAACTCTGCAATCAGAATAGGTTTTGGCTCATCCTCGTAACGGATAATTGCAATCACACGATCAAGATTGAGGAATGCAACGATGTAACCTTCCAAAACTTCCAGACGGCGATCAATTTTAGCAAGCCTGAATTGGGAGCGCCGTTGTAAAACTTCGCGGCGGTGATCAAGGAATGCTCTTAGAATTTCCTTCATCGAGCACACTTTGGGCGTGCGGCCATCAATCAGAACGTTCATATTCAGATTGAACCTTGTTTCCAGATCACAAAGCTTGAACAGCGTTTCCATCAAGACGGCAGGATCAACGGTTTTAGCGCGCGGTTCCAGCACGAGACGAACATCTTCGGCGCTTTCATCGCGCACATCGGCCAAAATCGGAATGCGCTTTGCTTGGATCAGCTCTGCAATTTTCTCGATCAACTTGGACTTTTGTACCTGATAAGGAATTTCCGAGATAACAATCTGCCACTGGCCGCGGCCCAATTCTTCCAGTTCCCAGCGCGCCCGTAAACGAAACGCACCCCGGCCTGTTCTATAGGCTTCCAGAATATTTTCCCGTGGCTCCACCAAAACACCGCCAGTGGGAAAATCAGGACCCGGTATGTAATCCAGCAACGTTTCATCACGCGCATTCGGCGCTTTGACCAAATGAATTGCCGCATCGCAAAGCTCGCCCAGATTATGCGGAGCTATGTTTGTAGCCATGCCAACCGCAATACCGGACGTTCCGTTTGCCAACAGGTTTGGATATGTCGCGGGCAGCACCTCTGGTTCAATTTCAGAGCCATCATAGTTCGGGTTGAAATTAACCGCATCTTCAGACAGACCAACCATCAAGGCCTGCGCTGCTTCTGTCATACGTGCCTCGGTATAACGCGGGGCGGCAGGATTATCGCCATCAATATTGCCAAAGTTGCCCTGCCCGTCGACCAGTGGATAACGCACGTTGAAATCTTGCGCCAGCCGCGCCAAAGCATCATAAATCGCCTGATCGCCATGCGGGTGGTAATTACCCATGACTTCGCCCACAATTTTAGCACATTTCTTATAAGCACCATTTGGATCCAGCTTCAGGCCCCGCATCGCATAGAGGATCCGGCGGTGCACAGGTTTCAATCCGTCACGTGCATCAGGCAACGCGCGTCCCATGATTGTGGACAGCGCATATGTCAGATAACGATCCCCTATTGCGCGTCGCAAAGGTTCCGTTGTGGTTATACCTTCACTGGGTATATTGTTGTCGTCAGTTAAATCAGCCATAGATGATGTGTAATAGGTCAGTTGGAAAGGGTCTATAGCTTTGACCCGTTTTTATAGATTTAATTAGGGTTTCTTGGCGTTTATTACACCGTATAGAGCGTTAATATCGTCTCGCATGGAATACTAAACTAGTTTACTGGTTTAGTTTAAATACTAATTTACAGGCGCACATATGACACAAAAATCCATCTTAATAACCGGTTGCTCATCAGGTATCGGTTATGATGCGGCACACGCATTGCACAATCGCGGATGGCGGGTTTTCGCGACCTGCCGCAAAACGAAGGATTGTGAACGGTTACGCATTGAAGGTCTGGAAAGCTTTGAACTGGACTATGAGGATGAGGCCAGCATTAAAGATGCGCTCAAAGAGACCCTGAAACGTACTGGCGGTACACTGGATGCGCTTTACAACAACGGAGCTTATGCAACACCCGGTTTTACGCAGGATTACCCACGTGATGCATTGCGGGCAATTTTTGAAGCCAACTTCTTTGGATATTTTGACCTGATAAATCAGGTGCTACCAGTTATGTTTGAACAGGGTCACGGCAGGATCATCAATTGCTCGTCTGTTTTAGGGTTAACTGCAATGAAGGGGCGCGGTGCCTATAACGCAACTAAATTTGCAATGGAGGGGCTGACAGATACGCTACGTCTGGAACTACGCGATCAACCGATTGATATCATCCTTGTTGAGCCCGGCCCGATCACAACGGACATACGTCAAAATGCACAGACACAATTTGAAAAATGGATCGACTGGGAAAAGTCTCTGGCCCGCAAAGTATACGAGAGCGTTTTAATTCCCCGCCTTTACGCAAAAGACACAAAACCTGACCCGGGTGAGCTTCCCTCTTCGGCGGTAACCAAGAAGCTGATACATGCGCTTGAAAGCAAGCGACCGAAACCGCGTTACTATGTCACGACACCAACATATGTCGCAGGCTTTCTGAAGCGCATCTTATCGACACGCGCCATGGATTTCTTCTATAGTCGTATGTGAAGCTTTACAGACTCAGTGTAAATTGGTCCAAAAGGAAAAACCATGTCGCAGGCCCCATTGTATTTTATCGTTGTTGCCGCTGTGCTGGCGGTTTTGGTTATCTTGATGATCGGGCTGGGCAGCTTTACGTCCGGCGGGGCATTTAACCGTAAGTATGCCAATAAACTTATGCGCTTGCGGATCATCGCACAGGCCATCGCAGTTGCATTGATCATGCTTTATGTGGCTTTGCGCGGGAATGGTGGTTGATATGGTTGTCTTGAACAAAATTTACACCCGTACAGGCGATCAAGGTGATACCGCATTGGGCAATGGACAGCGGGTTGCAAAAGACAACGCACGGGTTGATGCCTATGGAACGGTTGATGAGGTAAACGCGACCGTTGGACTTGCGCGTCTTCATGCGAATGGTGAAATGGATACCGCCCTTGCGCGCATACAGAATGATCTATTTGATCTAGGTGCCGATTTCTGCCGCCCCGATATGGCAAAAGACGAAGACGCCGAATATGCGCCCTTACGTATTCTTGATGCACAAGTGGATCGCCTGGAAACCGAAATTGACGTCATGAACGCAAATCTACAACCTCTGCGCAGTTTTGTTTTACCTGGCGGTTCTGCACTTGCAGCCAATTTGCACCTATGCCGAACCGTTTCACGCCGTGCAGAGCGGTTAGCTGTAACTTTGGCGGGCCAAGAGGATATAAATACCTCTGCGATTAAGTATCTCAACCGTTTGTCTGACTGGTTTTTTGTCGCTTCGCGCGCCGCCAATGAAAATGGTGCAAAAGATGTGCTTTGGGTACCCGGGAAGAATCAATAGCTACTTTTACCCCGTGAAATTATCATTTATTTTTTCACGGGCCTAAACGCGACGTTATTTCTGCATTTGTTGTCGATTCATGCCTTTCTTTACGTCAATTCCTATCGTAAAGGGGATTGGAATATTCAGATGTCTCTTAAACAGAGGCTAATTTAACTTGGAGTGTCGCAGATGAAGGTGCTAGTCCCCGTCAAACGCGTGATCGACTACAACGTGAAAGTTCGTGTTAAAGCGGATGGCAGCGGTGTTGATCTTGCAAATGTCAAAATGTCCATGAACCCTTTCGATGAAATTGCTGTAGAAGAAGCAATTCGTCTTCGGGAAGCCGGTAAAGCTGAAGAAATAATTGCTGTTTCTATCGGTGTAAAGCAAAGCCAGGAAACTTTACGTACAGCTTTGGCAATGGGTGCAGATCGCGCTATTCTGATCGAAGCGGTAGAAGATGTTCACACAGATATCGAGCCTTTGGCTGT
Organism: Amylibacter sp.; assembly: GCA_021775375.1. Classification (GTDB taxonomy): domain Bacteria; phylum Pseudomonadota; class Alphaproteobacteria; order Rhodobacterales; family Rhodobacteraceae; genus Amylibacter. The sequence continues at coordinate 9,517 of JAJFHY010000247.1, forward strand.
TGCAAAACTGCTGAAAGCTGTGATCGATGAAGAACAGCCCGGTCTGGTTCTTTGTGGCAAACAGGCAATCGACAACGATATGAATGCAACCGGTCAGATGCTATCCGCCCTTCTGGGTTGGTCGCAAGGTACATTTGCATCAGAACTGAGCGTTGAGGGCGATCATGCAGTTGTCACACGCGAAGTCGATGGCGGCTTACAAACCATCAAGGTTAAAATGCCAACGATTGTCTCTGTTGATCTACGTTTGAACGAGCCGCGTTATGCATCATTGCCTAACATCATGAAAGCCAAGAAAAAGCCAATGGATGTGAAAACACCCGGCGACTACGGTGTAGATGTTACGCCACGCTTGGAAATCATTGGGACATCAGAGCCATCTGAACGCGCCGCTGGTGTGAAAGTTGCAGATGTAGCTGAACTGATTGCAAAACTTAAAGACGAAGCGGGGGTAATCTAATGGCTGTTCTTCTATTAGCTGAAATCGTGGCCGGTGAAATTTCACTGGACCAGACAGGCAAAGCCGTTACTGCGGCAACTGCACTTGGCGATATTACTGTTCTTTGCGCATCCAGCGACTGTGGCGATGCTGCAAAAGCTGCGGCCTCACTTGACGGTGTTGCCAAAGTTCTTTGTGCAGATGATGCCGCATATGGCAACGGTCTGGCTGAACCGGTTGCTGACCTGATCGTTTCCCTTGCCGGTGACTACGATCATATTGTTGCTGCGGCCACAACAAACGCCAAAAACATCCTGCCGCGCGTTGCTGCCCTCTTGGACGTAATGGTTATCTCTGACATCACCGGAATTGTTGACGGTGATACGTTTGAGCGCCCGATCTATGCGGGTAATGCTATTCAGACAGTTAAATCATCTGACGGTAAAAAAGTTGTGTCCATTCGTACTGCGGGATTTGATGCAGCTGGCGAAACCGGATCCGCTACTGTGGAAGCTGTCGCTGCCGCTGGAAATCCTGATCTGTCTGAATGGGTTGAAGACAAAGTTCAAACATCTGATCGCCCTGAACTGACATCGGCAAAAATCGTTGTGTCAGGTGGTCGCGGTGTTGGATCAGAGGAAAGCTTTGCGATTATTGAAGCCTTGGCCGATAAACTGAATGCCGCCGTGGGTGCATCCCGCGCCGCTGTAGACAGTGGTTACGCTCCAAATGACTGGCAAGTCGGCCAAACAGGCAAAGTGGTTGCACCTGATCTCTATATCGCTTGCGGTATTTCAGGCGCCATCCAGCACTTGGCAGGCATGAAAGACAGCAAAGTTATCGTCGCGATTAACAAAGACGAAGAAGCACCGATCTTTCAGGTGGCTGACTACGGGTTGGTTGCAGATTTGTTTGATGCCGTACCAGAGTTAACTGAAGCTCTTTAACGCTATTATAGATAATTGTTACAAAAGGCCTGCTTCAAGCGGGCCTTTTTATATGGCATGCGGGTCCAGCTTCAAAGTCTCTGCCCGCAGGTATGCCATCAATCCTTCAGGATCCGTCTTGAACTTATCCAAAGCTTCACGATTGATAGGTTTACCGATTATGGGTGACTGGGGTTTATGAAACGCATGTTTAATCTCATACATCAACAGGCTTTGGCGGCATGTATCTGAAATCCAATTAGCGATTTGGAACCAGCGTGAATTTGACCCTTGGAAAAAAATCGGCACGACACGCGCATCGGATTGCAAAACAAGTTTGGATGTAAACTTTCCCCAATCCGCTTCTACCACCGGGCCAAATGGTGTTTTACTGGTGGACACGGTCCCTGCAGGAAAAACGGCGATGCAATGGCCATCCCTGACATTGGACAATGCCTCTTTGCGGGTTTTCAAATTTTTTCGAACAGCATCTTCTTCGTGCGGAAAGCTGATCGACAACAGATTCTTTTCAGCGACTTCAACCCCGTTCAACAAAGCCCGTGTAATGATCTTAAAATCATCCCTGCGTTTTGATAATAGCCACGCCAGCACTACACCATCAACCAGCCCATGTGGGTGGTTGCACACAACAACAATTGACCCGGTTGCCGGTATGTTTTCCAATTGTTCCAGAGGTGTATTAACCTCAACACTCATTTCGTTCAGTACGGACGTCCAGAAATGCGGATCTTTATTTTGATTATTTTCCCAATGACGCATATGGTACAACAACTGAAATCGCGCAGTCAGTGTTTCTACGGTTTTGATGAAAATCCGCTTTGTGAGGTTGGGAAACGAATTGGCATAGGTCAACTCTGAGCGATCATAAAGCATGATCTTATCAGCTTCTGCCTTTGTCTCAATCTCGGTCACGTTACTTTGCCTCACCAAAATAATCCGCCAAAAGCGCCTTTAACGCTGCGGCAAGGGACTCTTCTTGTGCTCCTGTAGTCTCAATTTCAATCTGGCACCCACGGGATGCTCCCAACATCATAAGCCCCATAATAGAGTTCCCCTCCACTGTCATACCATCTTTTGAAACCGTAGCCTCTGCATCAAATCCTTCGACAGTTTCCACAAACTTTGCTGAAGCGCGCGCATGAAGGCCTTTTTCATTCTCAATAGTAAGAACCTGGATCATCAAAGCTGCCTTTAAATTTTAGCCGTTACAGCAGTTCATATACTTTTTACCAGCGGCCATACTTCGTTCAATGGCATGATCCACAGTTGTGTTCCGTGATTTAGCAAGCTTTATCAGCATTGGTAGATTTGCACCATAAAGGATTTTTCTTTTTGTTTTGGCGCAAGCCATCATCGACAGATTGGCCGGCGACCCGCCAAACATATCTACGACGACAATAACACCGTCACCTGTATCCACACTATCAGCCGCGTCACAGATTTCAGTTTGTTTTGCAGAGCGGTCACATTCCGGGGCAATAGATATTGCCATAATACCGTCCTGCTTACCCACAACATGCTCAATGGCTGCCAAATACTCATTGGCTAACCCACCATGCGCAACAATAACAACTCCAATCAAACCGCTACACTCCTAAATGCACCTGACATTACTGCCGTTCCAACTCTCGATGGCGTATAGACACATGCCAGCCTGAGTCTGCAAGGGTTTTCCCCAGTGCTTCTGCTACGCAAACTGATCGATGTTGTCCACCCGTACAGCCAAGACCAAGTGAAAAGTGTGCTTTTCCTTCATCAATATAGGCAGGTAGAAGAAATTCGCACATGCCGATTAGTCGTTCAAAAAACTCATCAAATCTAATGTCGGCCTTTACATAATCGGTCACTTCTTTTTCTGTGCCGTTTTTGGTACGCAGGGATTTATCCCAATAAGGGTTGTTTAAGAAGCGACAGTCATAGACCATATCTATGCCTCTGGGCACACCACGTTTATATGAAAATGAATGTAATGTGATGGCAAGTTGCCCGTCATCGGTTTTGCCAAATAAAGTTTTCAATTCCATTTTCAGCTCATGGGGCGATAACTTTGTTGTATCAACAAGCACATCCGCCCTTAAGCGCAGTGTGGAAAGCAGCTTTTTTTCCTGCTCAATACCGAACTCCGGCATTTCTTCTGGCGTCAATGGGTGACGGCGGCGGGTTTCGCTGTAACGGCGGACCAATCCATCCGTATTACAATCCAAAAACAGAATTGTGCTGCCGAAACCTTCGGTGCGTTTAATCTCGTCATGTATATCAAGCACAGCACCAACACTGAAATCACGGGTTCGAATATCCACGCCCAAGGCAATCTGGCGGCCATGGGATGGCCCTGTTAACAATTTTGGAATTAGCGATAACGGCATATTGTTAATGGTTTCAAAACCAATATCCTCAAGCACATTTATCGCAGTATTGCGTCCTGCGCCGGATGGTCCTGTAACCAGTATTATGTTTGATTGTGGTGTATGTTTACTCATGTCGCTGATCCAAAAGCATAATCGCGTCCAAACAGGTTAAGCAGTTTTGCAGCTATTGGCAAGTTTGCGACCCCATTGCCCGCAATGACTTCAACATGGTGCGTACCAATGTCTACAAACATAGTTTCCGGCATACGGCGTTCTGGTGCCACAGTTAAATCTATCACAAGATTCAAACGTGATGCATTAACATGCGGACATTTTAATATGCCTATATTGCGGGCCTCTATCTTGCCTGAAATTATGTTGGGAGGAGCAACAATCACACCGTTTTTGTCATTCGATAAAACAACCTGATCGTCGGAGACCAAGACACCACCCAGTGCTATCAGATTTAAGGCTAATGTGGATTTACCGGACCCCGACGGGCCAATTGCCAATATGCTTTTACCGTCAAAATCAACACAAGACCCGTGTACCGCGCCCAGTTTGATTTCGGTAATCACCCCGGCAATCCAACTACAAATCGCGCACCTAGTGGCGGCGTCCCTTCCCGGGCACCTTTTATCGGGATATTTTCAGCCCAGATAACACCACCATGTGCTTCCACTATTTGTTTGGAAATCGACAATCCCAGACCGGAATTATTGCCAAAATTTTCGATTGGGCGGCTTGAATAAAAACGCTTAAAGACTTTGGACAGACTGTCTTCGGGAATACCACGACCGGTATCTTCAACCACAATCAGCACGCGATTTTCGACATGGCGGGCCCATAGCCTGACCGCATCGCCTTTTTCACAAAATGACACGGCATTGGAAATCAGATTAACAAAAACTTGCGCCAGACGCTCTTCCAGCCCATCAATGAATATTGTTTCTTCGGGTGCATCGAAAATCATTTCAATACCCAGTTCTCTGGCTTCCAACCCATGAAAATCAACAATGCGTGTCAGCATTCGGATCAAATCAAACCGTTCTTCTTCTTCTTTCACAAGCTCGGAATCAAGACGGGATGCGTTCGATATATCAGAGACCAGACGGTCCAGACGACGCACGTCATGTTCAACCACATCCAACAACTTGTTCCGCTTATCCCCTTCAGGTGCGATGCGCAGGGTTTCAATTGCAGACCGCAGTGACGCAAGCGGGTTTTTAATTTCATGGGCAACATCTGCAGCAAACTGTTCATTTGCTTCAACGCGGTGGTATAGGGCTGATGTCATATTACGCATTGCATTCGAAAGGTGGCCTATTTCATCGGCACGACCTGTCATATCCGGGATACGCACGCGGTCAGGATTGTCTTTGCGTAGCTTAGAGGTCGTTCCCGCATCCATTGCCGCTGCTAAATCATAAATAGGGTTGGCAATGGTATTTGCCAAAACAAGTGATAATATAATGGATAGGCCTGCGGCCAAAGCAAACAGGCGCAATATATTGTTGCGTTCTTGTTTTCGTAATCCGTCTACCAAACCGGCTGGTGTCAATGCAATCACAGAGCCAATTGTGACGTTGTCTACAACAATCGGTTGGCCAACAGCGATAATAATTTCACCGGACTGTATTGTGTCATTGACACTAAGCTCCCCGCCGCCAACAACATTTGCAGCAAGTTTTTGTGCAATTTCATTTGCACTGAGTGCTTGGGTCGATGCGCTCGGGTCTTTGAATATGCCGACAACCTTGTCTAAAAAACCGTCCCAAAAATAACTAAAATTCTTGGTTTTTCCGGAATTTTGCGTTTTATCGCCATAATCGACACTGGCTTCCAGCGAAGCAAGTGTCTTGTTATTCACATCATAGACATAAACTTCGGATGTTTTAGAGAGCGGTAAATCTTTTGCGATAGCACCAAGCAATGCATTAGACGACGATACCTCACCCTTGTCATTCAACACACGCTCTTGCAAAAGTTGCGCATATAAAGTGGACTCTGATTGCAAAGCCGCCAGGCGCCCTGCCGCCACAGAATTGCGAAACTGGTTAAGATACAGCATACCTAGCAACAAGACGCAAATTGCAATCAGGATAAATGCAATGATCCTGCGGGCCAATGCAGATGACCAGAAATACCGCTTGATAGCGATTACTTTTTGTTTGGAATCAAATTCGTGGCCATCAGATAATTTCATATCTGAAGCCATATCTATATCTACATTTGTCATAGTCTTTATTGTTCGTTGTAACGATAACCGATGCCATACAGCGTTTCGATAGCACTGAAATCATCATCAACTGACCGCATTTTTTTACGCAGTCGTTTGATGTGACTATCGATGGTGCGATCATCGACATAAACCTGATCATCATAGGCCACATCCATCAATTGGTCACGGCTTTTCACAAAGCCAGGCCGTGTTGCAAGTGCTTGAAGTAAAAGAAATTCCGTAACCGTAAGTGAAACACTTAGGCTTTTCCAGGTAACTGCATGACGCATAGGATCCATGGTCAGTTCACCACGTTCAATCAGACTATCGTTGGCTTCTTCTGCTATTGGTGAGCCAACATCCGAATGGCGGACTTCCTGACGGCGCAGTATTGCGCGGATACGTTCAACCAACAGACGTTGCGAAAACGGCTTGCGCACATAATCATCCGCGCCCATCCGTAAACCAAGTACTTCGTCAATCTCATCATCTTTTGAGGTCAGGAAAATAACCGGCATATCTGTTTTTTGCCGCAACCTGCCCAACAAATCCATACCGTCCATACGCGGCATTTTAATGTCCAGCACTGCCATATCCGGCATGCTTTCGTTGAAAGCGTTAAGCGCCTGCAACCCGTCATTATACGTAGAGACCTCGTAACCTTCCGCCTCTAAAGTCATGGAGACTGAAGTAAGAATATTACGGTCGTCATCAACCAATGCTATTTTAGCCATGCTGCCCTCTGAATATGTGCTCATATTTTTTTCTTTTTTTATTCCTCGTACAATCTGCCACCTGAGTCGCAGAATCAACTTAAATCTGCTAATTACGGCGAAAGCGTGTCTTTTTTTCATCACAATTCGTTAACATTTCGCATAAACGTTAGCGTTAACTGCGCGAAATTGACCCAAAAACGGACGTTTCATTCAAATAACGACATGCTATATAGCCACCACTATCCTCACGGAAGTACCAAGATTCTACTGGTTTGATGTTAATCAAACCTGACCACAATTGGCAAAACTGTTACAATTTTGCCTAAAGGAGCACCTATAATATGGAAAATGGTCGCGTAAACCCAGCACATCGGTTGGAAGATACAGGCATATCCGGTCTGAAAACAGTCCACTATAACCTGTTGGAACCTGCTTTAATCGAAGCGGCTTTGAAAAACAACGAAGGTGAACTTGGCATTGGTGGAACCATTATGGTTTCGACAGGCGAGTTTACCGGCCGCTCACCCAAAGACAAATTCGTGGTCGATGAACCCTCCGTCAAAGACGGCATCTGGTGGGAAAACAACCCGCCAATGGCAATGGATGCTTTTGAACAATTGAAAAAAGACATGTTCGCCCACATGCAAGGCGGTGAATACTATGTGCAAGATCTATATGCAGGTGCGGACCCGAAACACCAACTGAAAACGCGGATAATTACCGAACTGGCGTGGCACAGCCTATTTTCCCGCACGATGCTGCGGCGCCCTGAAACGGCAGAACTGGAAAGCTTCACATCGGATTTCACCGTCATTAACTGCCCAAGCTTCAAAGCAGACCCGGCCAAACACGGTTGCCGCACGGAAACGGTTATCGCCATATCCTTTGAACAAAAACTGATTTTGATCGGCTCTAGCGAATATGCAGGCGAAATTAAAAAAGGCGTGTTCTCTGTCATGAACTACCTTTTACCAGCTGAAGGCATCATGCCGATGCACTGCTCCGCCAACCACGCCATAGGTGATCCTGAAGACGCCGCCGTATTCTTTGGCCTTTCGGGTACAGGTAAAACCACACTGTCCGCCGATCCAAATCGTACATTGATCGGTGATGACGAACATGGCTGGTCAGACACGACGACCTTCAACTTTGAAGGTGGCTGTTACGCCAAAACTATCAACCTGTCAGCAGAAGCTGAACCGGAAATTTACGGAACAACCCGTAAATTCGGCACCATCATCGAAAACATGGTTTATGACGATTACACCAAAGAGTTGGATTTCGCCGATGACAGTCTGTCGTCCAACATGCGGTGTGCTTATCCGTTGCATTACATCTCTAATGCATCAAAAAGCTCTATCGGTGGCCAACCTAAAAACATCATCATGCTGACCTGTGATGCGTTTGGCGTTCTGCCTCCTATTGCACGCCTGACACCCGCACAAGCCATGTACCACTTCCTGTCCGGCTTTACATCCAAAGTAGCCGGCACAGAACGCGGGATCACCGAACCGCAACCAACATTCTCGACCTGTTTTGGTGCGCCGTTCATGCCGCGCCGCCCGGAAGCATATGGTGCATTGTTGCGCGATAAAATCGCGTCAACAGGCGCGTCTTGCTGGCTGGTAAACACAGGTTGGACAGGTGGTGCTTACGGTACTGGCGAACGCATGCCGATCAAAGCCACACGCGGTTTGTTGACCGCGGCATTGGACGGCTCATTAAACGATGCCGAATTCAAGCATGACGAAAACTTCGGCTTTGACGTGCCGGTTGCCGTTAGCGGTGTTGATAGTGCATTACTTGACCCACGCTCCACATGGGCTGACAAGGATGCTTATGATGCAGCTGCAGCCAAACTGGTTGCTATGTTCTCTGAGAACTTCGCGCAATACGAGCAACACGTCAGCGACGATGTTCTGGCGGTAAAAATCAGCGCATAAAGCGACCAAAATTTAAAAATGTAAACCGCGCCCAATATCGGCGCGGTTTTTTATTTGATTGAAATAAACTACTGAAACTGTATTTCTGACGCCATGCTGCGGATATCTCTCATAGTTCTTTCAATCCTGACATCCTGTTTTAAAGACGAAACAGTATCGGGACAAACAGACGGTGAAATCATTTGGCTTCTGTCAACGATGAACGAAGCCCCCATTACCACCCGTATCACCATCACATTTCCGGAAGAGGGCAAAATTGCAGGGCTAGCACCTTGTAACCGTTATTTCGGCAGCCAAACCGCACCGTTGCCATGGTTTGAAATCAAAGGGCTTGGGTCAACGAAAATGGCTTGTCCAGAGTTGGATCTGGAGGCACAATATTTTACCCTGTTACAAAAAATAACAACGGCAGAGATCGCGGGAAACACGCTCGTATTAGCTACGGATACAGGTAACACATTGATATTCAAGCAATAATATATCTGCTTTCAAAAACCATTCTTATGAATCTTTTTGTGCTGTCTTTGTCAACACACTCAGGAACCGTGCACGCGCATCGGGTAACGGGCGGTTACCTAGTGCAGGGGCCAGACGGTGTTCCAGAAAATAACCCGTGGTTTTCAGGGCGTCCAATACCTCTGCCGCTTCTTTCGTGGCAGTTTGTGCGCGCAAAAACCTTGGCAAGGGTAACAAGCGATCTGCCCAGTCTGCCCCTGCCGTTGCACTGACTGCACGACCTGATTTTGGTGACACGTATATCAGATCCTGCTGTACACCAGTTGCCGCGCAGCAATCGAGATCCATTCCGTATCCCAGTTCTTCAAGCACCGCATATTCCCACAAAGCATAGTCCGACAACCACGCACCGCCCGCAGCCATTTGATCGAACAGATTTATCGTGGCTACGTATAATCGTGGATAGGACATGCGTTCAGGAAAAGCAAAATTGATCAGGGCACAGACCGACCCCATTGCGGACAATGCCAAGCGGTTCGATAGGATCGTGGCGCGTGATTGTATCGGTTCGATGTTGTAATTACCCAGATGTTCTTCCAACCGCGCCCGCCATTCCACATCAACCTGCGTCCCCGGTTGCAGGATCGGTGCAAGCTTTCGCCCCGCTCCACCACGCACAAGTCCGGCATGGCGGCCATGCATCTCGGTAAGGACGTCAACAATCGTTGACGTCTCACCGTGTCTGCGAACCGAAATGATTGTGCCTGTATCTTGCCACTCCATGACGCTAAACTAGCCGCTTAAACCGTCTTCGTCGAGCAAATGACGCCCCTGCCGATCTTCAACCTCGATCACCCAGATATCTGGATCAAAAGAGCGTTGCTTGTTCAGGCTTGTATCCACATCTTGTTCGACGCCTTCGGCTAAAGTCGCCCACACGCGGTTTCCATCCAGATCATAACTGCGATGATAGGCACAGGCATTCCCGTCGAGTGTGTTAAGCTTTACAATCACGGCACCTGCAGTTGCATCGCCTTTAGAAGTTATAAACGCCGGGATATTAAACAGCTGCAAGCGTCGCAAATAGGCACTGACCCACAGGTCGCTGGTCAGGCGTGGTGTCATTTTTTCGTGTCCGAAAAGTCCAATCCCATTTCAGTAAAACGCTCCGCTTCGTTTTCCCATTTGGGTCGGACTTTTACCTGAATAAATAAATGCACTTCGGCCCCCACAAGGTTTTTCAACTCTGTACGCGCAGCTATACTGACCGCTTTGATCGTTTGCCCCTTTGGCCCCAGCGCGATGCCTTTATGACGTTCGCGAATAACATAAACCACCTGT
>JAJFHY010000248.1 GCA_021775375.1 Amylibacter sp.
GTCCGGTGAAAAAACCGTTATGCTCGGGCCGCTTTACGATCCTGAAAAGCACGCAATGCTGGGCGGGATTATCAATACATATTCAACATTGGCATTTGCCGAAACCACATATGGTTTGCAACGCGTCGCCAAAATGATCGGCGATGTTGACGCCATGAATGCACGTTCAAGTGCGAACCGTGATTTTATTAACCAATGGATTGCGGGCCAAGACCTGCTGAAACTGGGCGTAGCAGATGAAAGCCGCAGGGGAACTGCTGTGACACTGATCGCGATCGATGACCCTGATATTACAGATGCCGGAATGCACGCCGATATTCTGGCAGCGTCCAAACAAATACTAAGCTATGATGGATTGACCCATCCAAATGGTGATTACGAAGCGGGCCTTGATGTGGCACGTTATGTAAATGCTTTCCCCGGCACACCGGGCGATTACCGGGCTTGGATTGGCGGCATTCGTCCGGTTGATGACATTAAAGCTTTGCTGGAGAATCTGACCTATTGTTATCATCGTGCTAAAGTTTTGATCTTGGAAAAAGCGTTGGCAGAAAAAGGTGTAAGCTTTGCGTCAAATGCGCAACCTGCTGGTGAGCGCATTCGTCAAGATGATCCTGCAAAGGCTTACAAAGTGTTGGTGGCGGATCTGGTTGGCCTTAAGTTTGATGCAAATGGCAACCCCGATCATTCCGCAGTTAAAACTCATGCAGAAGCAGCCGGTGCCATTTGGCATGATGGTTCCGCGACAGATGCCGGTGACCTGGCAGCGGGTATCCACTTCTTTTATCAACCAGGGCTTTCCACCAATGATGAGTTAATGGACGAAGCGGGTGGCGATCAGTATGACGCAACAATTGTTGCGGCAACCTTCCTGCCTGCGAAAACCAACTTCCCCCTTGGTGGCGTGCGCATTGGTGCAGGCACCGGCAATATGGGATCTGCCTCTTGGGGTGGCGGCAATGGCGAGGGCGGTGTTGCTCCTTTGATGAATACACCTTCTTTCAATTCACGCGCAACGGCGCAAATGGCCATGAAAGCGATGCTGAAAGTGGCTCCTGATCTGGATGTTGCTGACATGCACGCACGGGTTTGTGCTGGCAATTTCGATACCGGTAAAAACCTGTGCGAATACCCGACTGAAAAGCTGGAAGGCAAAACCATGGCCGTGATCGGCTTTGGCAACATCGGACGTGAAGTTGCAATTCTGGCGCAAAGCTTTGGAATGAACGTTCGGATTTATGCCCGCGCAGCACATAAAGACTGGATCGAAAGCGAAGGCTTTACCTACGCAGAAACCCCAGTTGAAGCTGCAACCGGTGCTGACTTTTTATCACCACATACGGGCCTTGGGGCTGCAAAAGGTGACAGCTTTGCCAATGCGGGTATAGTGGATTCGGATGTGTTGAATGCATTGAATGATGGTTCGGTTGTGGTGAATTATGATCGCGGCGAAGTAATCGATGCCGCAGCATTGGACGCAGCTCTGGCCTCTGGCAAAGTGCGTTATGCAGCGATTGATGCGGATTTGTTCAAATGCTCTGAAACCGGCAACTTATCCGGCCCGATGGTGCCGTATTTACCTGTCGAGAAAAAACACATCGGTAAAATGGAACTGTTGCCACATGCCGCAGCCGACACAGAACATGTCAGCCGCGTTGAAGGTGCCAAGCAGGCTATTGATCAGATTTTGGATGTGATCCGCTTTAAATCAGTGACCAACCTGAAGGGTGATTTACCTGAAGGCTATACAAATGCCGGTGCTGTGACAGTGAATGGTGTCGGGAAAGTTACCGCAAATACACTAACGACCGCTGCTGCCATTGAAGGTTTCTCTGATAAAATGCGCCAAGCGGCAGAAGAAATAGCTGCTATCTGGGGTGCGATTGATGCCACAAACGATCCAGATCGCAAAGCCGAATTGTTGTCCCGACACGGTTCTCAGTTGGTAAAAGCAGGCAATACATACGCCTCACTTGCAAGTGGTGCAGGCTTAAAAGGCCCTTATGGATAAATACTAACACCAGCTTTATACTTGGCAAATTCATTTTTTCTTAATGTGCTCTTCGGTTTGTTGTCCTTGCCGGGCGGCTTCGCCTGCGGCAGCGGCAATGGCTTCTTTTTCTTCTTCGCTCAGATGTTCGGCATGATCTATGCCGGGGATATTGACCCGTACTTCGCGGCGGGCAAAATCAATCCCCTCTGCTTCAAACTCGGCTTTTACCCGGTTGAAAATCTCTTTTCGTATCATCCATTGCTTGCCCGGTTTGGTCATGAACTTACCGCGAATGATCATCCCGACATCATCAAAATCAAAAACACCTTGGGATTTGAAAGGTTGTAAAAAATCCTGCGCGAATTCCGGTATCTGCATCATCTCTGCGCCAATTTTTTTAAACATTTTTTTGATCTTATTGGGATCAGTTTCAAATGGTACAGTAAATTTCAACTTCACAATCACCCAATCGCGACTGTAGTTTGTGATTTTCGGTATTTCACCATATGGGATTGTATGCACAGGGCCTTTGTGGTGGCGCAATTGCATTGAACGGACGGATATTTTTTCAACTGTACCGACGGTTCCTTCCACTTCAACATATTCCCCGACACGGAATGCATCATCCAGCAAGAAGAATATGCCTGACACAATATCTGACACCAGTTTTTGTGCCCCGAACCCAATAGCCAGACCAATGATACCGGCACCCGCCAGAAGAGGCGTAATATTGACGCCGATATTCGCAAGCGCGACCAAAACTGTAACAACCGCTATTGCCGTTGTACTTATGCTCAGGACCAGTGGTAAAACGGTTGAAAGACGCGATCCACCTACGCCCCCTCCTTCACCGCCACCAATTTCCTGATCGTCCAGATCAAGCCCAAGTGCGGTCTGTTCTGCCGCCATTTTGCGGTTGATCCACAAAGAAACCAATTCAGATAAAAGATAACCGATCGCTAATATAATCAGCATTTCAATCAGGTCTGATGCAACCTGCGGCCCAATACCCGACGCCGTAAGATAACCGATGTCCACACCCCAGACATACGATATCAGAAATATGACCATGGCAAATAAAAGCACGCGCCCGATGTGAATATAACTGCGTAGCGTTGACGTATACGCGCGTTTGGCAGCAAGCCCTTCACCCTTCATTGGCGGTACAAGGTGTTGCACCAGGCCGCGTACGAGCGTGTCAAAAATGGGCGCTGACAGCAACAAAGCCATGGTTTTGAAATGTGGTGAGCCGAGCAACAATTCAAACTGCCCATAACTGGCAACAATCGTGAATAATAGCCACATACTGACCGATACGATAATTCCGAAAAGTGGATAGGCGCGTGCTACAGCATCTTCAAGCGGGGTCACCTCTTGATAGCCACGTTGTATCATCACCATACCATCCCATGTTTTCCAGATGATCCAGATAGCATATATATGGATTGATATATTCAGCCAAAACCCAAGAGATGTCGTACCAAGCGGTATGCCGTTAAGTTCAAAAAATTCAATAATAGCTACAGTAAACCCTATGACTAATAGCATGCCGATTATATGGCGATACAAAAACCGTGCCGACGTATCATTCGTGCTAAGCAATCTAAGTTCCGGTTTCTGTGGAGCAAGAAAAAAACGCGCAAAAGCGGCGCCAATACGGGGTATTACAATAAGATTGAAAACGATCACTTGGAAGACCGGCAATAGGTCCGCAGGTAGCATCCAGCGTGTAACCATTCGCGCAACCGCGAAAAAAGCAATCAACCCATAAACTTCGTGTAGCAAACGGAACATCAAATACTTTAATGTCTCGCCAAACATTTCAAATTTTTCAGTCGAGAGTATGTCTTTATGCCAGCGGCTTGTGATTTTGTTCACAATAAATTCCGCAGCCAGACCTGCGATAATAGCCATAAAGAGCGACCCGAATAATGTGAACAATCCCTTTGCGCCCAAATTTTTATAAAAATTACTGAAGCTTTCGGATAAGGCACTCCACAGTAAAGGCAAACGTATGATTGATGTATGGACAGCTTTGTAAACACCATTCGATGTAGCAATAACAAAGTCTAAAAAAGACACATTCTTTTTTTTGCCTGCAGTTTCTGTGCTTTTCGCAACAGCATCCAATCGTTCCAATAACAACACACGCACCTGTGCATCTGATAGCGTTGAAACCAGTTCGCGTACAGTTTCAGGTGTTAATGGATCTGGCAGGGTTACTTCAGCAGCATCAGTGCTTGATTGAGGCAGCAGTTGAGCTGCCACAGTTGTTGCAAAACAAACGAAGAATGCTGCAATAAAAATACGCTTAAAAATTTGTATCAAAACATCCATTACATACTTCCATATCATAATTCAGGAAAACTATCACCTGAGCCTAAAGAATCCAATTTTTAAAACCTCTGTCCAATAGTAATATAAGAGGTGGTTTCTCCATTGGAATTGACAGCAACATCAAATGCAAAATCCAACGGGGTCTTTTTTGACAACCGATATCTAAGCCCAACACCGCCCGCAGATGAGACTGTGTCACTGTTAAATGCATCAAAATCAGACGCAACGCCCCCTATACCGGCAAAAGCCACATAGCCAAACCGTTTACCCATCCTACCGCGAAATTCGATCTGGCCGGAAAGCAGGTTCTGATCCAACAACTCGCCAAAAGGGAAGCCTCTGAAGTTGTCGGTCCCGCCGACCGAGCACAGTTCAAAGAAGGGGCTACTGTTACTTGCCTGGCACGCAGCAAATCGTGTGGCAATCACCGATCTTTCAAAAATTGAAAAGTAATTATCATATTTTAAAACTGTTTTGTGGTAATCTCGGTCGGCACCATTCAGCACGATACTGTGCAAGCTGTCTATGCCAACGTAAAAACCGGATGTGGGATAAATCGTATCATCGCGGTAGTCCCAGTTTATCGTCGGGCCAAAAGATATTATTTCTAAATTAGTGTCTCGTGCCGGCGTTAATATAGGTGTTGCAAATTGAATTTCAGTTTCCAAATAGCGAAGGTCGAAGCCAAGATTAAAATGCTCCGTTAGGCCATAACTCCCTTCCAAATTCAATAATTTACCACTCTGTTCCAGCGAAACTGTCCGCCCACCGGTCTTTGGTATGTAAAAATCATACACAACGTCAACATCCCCTGCCAAGGCGCTAACTTTCCATTTATTTTCATTCCACGAAAACGCCCCGGCTAAGCCGTAACCTTTACTGCCATTATCGGTGCCAAATCCGGTCGCACCGATAAATGATGTGTCGGATTTTTTATCGAATTTGAATAAATATGCCCCGGCCAATGCTAGCCCTGTTCCGATTGAGGGGCTTCTGATGGGGATTGGCGCCAGTATAAACGAGCCTGTCTTGAAACCCGCCCCATTCTCTGCAAATTTTGATGTATCTTTTATCGCAAGTGTTGAAGGCTTTTCATCCGCTTGCGCCATTTGTATAGACATTCCGCATAACATGAACGCTAGAATACTTGAGGAGCAACCCAGTTTACTCCAAATATTTCTCAACAAATCTGGCACAGTGCTGCCTTTTCAAATACAGATTTCATAATTCAATATCCAAAATCTGCCATTCATAATAGTGCAGTTACAATACTCTAGTGTATGTAAAATACAATCCAGCTAATGACAGGCATAAATGTTGCATTGATCACTCTATATTGGATTATTGCACCTTTGGCCGATTTTCAATCAAGTTGCTTTTCATGGTATAGGTATTTATGTTTTATTCGAATGATGCTTTAAATATCGAACATATTATACAGTTTAGTCTGTTTACATTGCAAAGAGTACAAAAGTGAGAATCCGGTGACCCTTCCATGGCGGTTTTTGGCGATATTTATATCCTTCACAATATCTATCGCACCATTGCAATTGATATCCCCAGCAGATGCGAAAGCGACAGAACAAACCACACCATTAAGATTTTCAGTAAAAGATGACTTGCTTGTTGAGTTGCAATCAGTTTCACTTCTTGAAAGAACATTGAAATTACCGTCTGCAACTGATGCCGAAATTCTGGCAGCAGCAAAAGCAGATTATCAGCGGCTTATACTTACACTCTATGAAAACGGTTATTTCAGCGCATCCGTTCGCATCCAGATAAATGGTCGGGAAGTTGCAGATTATTCACTGTTTGATAAAGTGGGCACCGTTAAATCGGCTTCTATAACCGTGAATGAAGGCCCCATATTTCTATTTGGCACAGCTCAGATTACCCCCCTGCCGGAAACAGCCGAATTACCATCAGAATTTGCAACGGGCCAAACCGCCAAACCGTCAGTTATTGAAAACGCAGCCGATATAGCTATCGAAGACTGGCGCGAAAACAGCCATCCGAAGGCACAGATATCAGGGCAACAACTAATAGCCGACCACGGTGCTAAAACGCTTGACGCCAGATTGCAAATTGACCCCGGACCAAAGGCAAAATTCGGCAAGC
>JAJFHY010000249.1 GCA_021775375.1 Amylibacter sp.
TCGTTAAATGAGGTGTTTAACACAATCGGCACATTTGTGATTTTGAAGAACTCTTCTATTAATTTGTGATATCTTGGGTTAGTTTTTTTTGATACTGTTTGGAGCCTTCCGGTCCCATCGACATGAACCACAGCGGGGATGAGATGCCTCTTCTCCGGTCTGATTTTATATACTTTATCCATAAATGGAACGGGAATAGATTGTTCAAACCATTCTGCAACACACTCTGTCAAAACCGAAGGAGCAAAAGGCCGGAAAGGTTCTCGCCGCTTAATCCTTTGATTCAGAATCTCTTTCATAGAGGGGTTCCTTGCGTCAACAAGAATGCTTCTATTCCCAAGAGCTCTAGGCCCTGATTCGCTTCTTCCCTGGAACCAACCGACAATTTTGTTGCTAGAAATGTCTTGAGCGGTCCTTTTTATTATTTCTTCGTCGCTTAGTTTCTCATAACTTAAGTTCTCATTATTAAGTACGAATTCTATTTCCTGCTCGGTAAATTCCGGACCCCAGTAAGCACTTTCCATAATGAAATCCCTTCGATTACCGAGCACCTGATTCCATACCCAGTAAGCTGCTCCGACTGCAGTGCCGGAATCATGAGCTGATGGGGGGATATACACATCTTTGATAGGGGTGCTCTCAAAAATTTTTCCATTTGCAAGAGAATTCTGTATGCAGCCGCCCGCAAGGGCAAGCTTGTCGATTCCTGTTCTCCTACAAGCCTCTTTCAAAATGTGGCAAAAAGCTTCTTCATACATTGCCTGCAGCGAGGCCGCTATATTTTGATGCCATTCCGTAACTTCTCCACCGCTTTCCCCTGGCTCTCCGAAGACCTCGATCATTTTGTCGGAGTAAATCTTCCCCAAATTGGGCTCACCATTCTTCCATACCATTTCAACACCTTCTTTGTCGTGTAGGAAAAACGAGGTGTCGATTTCAAAAAGCCCGTTATTCTTTAACTTTACTACTTTCCTCATCTTGTCCAGATGCTCTGGTTCACCGTAGGCGGATAGTCCCATAACCTTGTATTCATCACCGTATTTCCCGAAGCCCAGGAACTGGGTGAACGCTGTGTAAAAAATACCAAGGGAGTGGGGGAACTCGACCCAATCGGTAATATCGATCTTGTTTCCATGACCCATTCCCATCATTGCGCTCAGAAAATCCCCAAATCCATCCACGGAGAGACATAATGCGTTTTCAAAGGGTGAGACAAAAAACGCACTCGCCAAATGTGCTCTATGGTGTTCTACATTTTCCAGCTTTGCCCTAATATCGGATAGCGGAAAGTCTAAGGCTTTTGCAATATCTGCTTTTATATCTCCGATTTTTGCAGCATTTTGGAGCCTGCCTTTAAGAAAACTTAGCCTGGGAGCCCGTGTCAAAATCCTGAGCATCTTCTTATGAAGATGGGCCGAAGGGTTTCTTGAAATAGCAATATAGTCAACATCTTTAATATCAACTCCTGCATATTCCAAACACCATTTAATAGACTGAGTAGGTAGACCAGCCCAGTGTTTTATCCTTCTTATTCTTTCCTCTTCAATAGCACATAAAAGTTTTCCTTCCGCCACAAGGCAAGCTGAAGAATCGCCATGGTAAGCATTAATGCCAAGAATAATCATCTTTACTTAATATCTCCCTGTCTCAGAATATTGGAATCTCTTATTTGTCAAATTCTATGCCGTATAGATCACTAATAACCTCATGCACACTCTTGCCTTCTGATCTTGCTCTCTTCTGAATTTCATAAATCTTTGCATCAACTAAAAACCTGTACCAAAAGCCTTGTAAAAAGTGAAATATTAATCCTTCTTTTCCCTCAAAAAAACCGAGCCTGAAAAAATATCTGTAAGTAAAGTACAAAAAGGGCCTGACAAATAATGGAAGCCTATTATAATTAGTTCTTAAAAAACGCCTCCTTTGTATTGCGTGTCCTAAAATATCCGGTTTAACTTTTTTCTCGCTACTAATACTTTCTTTTGTGAGAAATTCCATAGCTTCAAAAGTGGCCCACTTGTTGTGCCTTTGGATAAAATTGGTTAACGAATCTGTTATTATATCGATGACAGTACCTTTTAGATATTTCAACTCCCCTTCAACTACAAAATGCTGATCATATAGTCTGTCCTCACAAAAACCAGCATCTTTCTTGAATAACATTGAATGATATACGGGGTAGTGTCCTCCTCGTTTTATCCACTTGTCCATAAATATTGTTTTTCTACTTATTAGAAATCCATTCAATCTAGTATCCAGTCCGTTCCGAAAGACCTTCTTGAGTTCATTTTCTAGTTCAGGAGAGACCCTATGGTCTGAATCCAGGTTTAGCACCCACTCTGTCTCTATTGGTAAATTTTTTAAGGCCCAATTTCTCTGTTTAGAATAGTTTTCAAAGCTATGTTGAAATACCTTGTCAGTATAGTTTCCTACAATATCTAACGTCCTGTCGGTCGAATATGAATCTACCACGAAAATTTCCTCCACCCATCCATGGACGCTCTTTAAACAGGCTTCGATATTTTTTTCTTCGTTATAAGTGAGGATGATTGCGGAGATGGGGAATATGTCTGTAGTTAATTGTGAATGGTCTATACTCAATAGTTAACACCTGTTTCTTTCATAAAATCTAATGTTTCAATGTTCCAACATTTGTGCGAATACTTGCTAGGAATAACTCCTATATCCTGTAAATATTTTATAAAGCCAGTAACAAGTCTGGAAACCTCTGAAATCATTTCATAAGTCATTTCAAATTCTTCTGAAGAGATATGCACTCCAAGTCAAGAGCCGTATATAATTGACTCTGTACTTTAGCAATTGATCCCCATGCCTCTATTCTTTATTTACTTTTCCGAATGCGAATATTGTTGTCCTAAGAAAAGAAGGAGCAAATCTCTGGTGTAAAACACCCAACCAATATGCGAACCTGGAAAATGATAGATACGATGGCTCGGCTTCATATCCGTAAACTACATATTCAAAATTATAACTACTCATCATATCCCTCAGCTTTCGAAAGCTATTACATCTATAAAAGGTGGGAAAAACATCTTCCTCCTTCCTCCCTTTTTGAACGATATTGGTAACTTTTGAATGATATCTGTTTGGAATAGATCTCGCAAACAATGCAATATAGTTCCAGCGATTTGGTGTCCTTATACACAAATAACCACCATTTTTTAAAACTCTATTAGCCTCTGAAAAAAATTTGTCAGGATTGTCTATATGTTCTAATACATAATCACAGACTATAAGATCAATAGAGTCATTTTCTACCGGCCAAGAGGATCCCTGAATAGTATGGAACTCATCAATGAAAGGATTTTCTTTGGCACTGTCATCAACATCAATTCCTATAACTTTTGA
>JAJFHY010000250.1 GCA_021775375.1 Amylibacter sp.
CGTTCAATTTGTGAAAGGTTGGAAAGACACTGGATCGTGTGCTCATCCACTGTATAGAAATGGTAAACGTTAAATTGCATCATTGCTACAATACGCTGAAATTCAGGAATGAAAGCGCCTAAAACACCTAACTCGTTCATCCTGCGCAATGCGCGTTCGGGATTGCCGTATTCTATTAATGTATCAAGAAAAATACGGATCGCTTCGGGATTGCTGCGCATTTCGTCATCTATCAAATGCAGATTGGCTTGTATCAACCGCATCGCATCAGGGTGTATCAATATCTGAGATCGTAAGGCTTCTTCAAAAATGCGCAAAATGTTCAAGGGGTCTTCGAAAATCGTTGTGTCATCGGCAAAGTTCAGGCGCCCAAGTGAAATTGCATAACCTTTGGGTGCCGTTTCCCGCCCCCAACCTATCACGCGCATAAAACGTCGACCAATGCCGGGTTGTTTCTTGACGTGCTGGGCTTCCAAAGCGGTCAGGAATATCCGGGTCAGATCGCCCACCTTTGTGGCGTGGCGAAAATAATCTTGCATAAACTTTTCAACACCACGTTGGCCGTCCTGATCTTTGTAACCCAATGCGCTGGCCACTTCGATCTGCGTATCAAATGTTAACTGCTCGGTTGCACGTTTGGTGATAAGATGCAGATGACATCTGACTGTCCATAAAAACTGTTGAGCCTGATAAAATTGCTCGTGCTCTTCGGCGGTGAAATACCCTTTTTGGATCATTTCCTCGGGGTTTTCCGCATGGCTTAAATATTTTGTAATCCAGAAAAGAGTTTGCAAATCGCGTAAACCGCCTTTGCCTTCTTTTACGTTCGGTTCCAGCATGAACCGCTGGCCACCTTGCTTTTTATGGCGATCATCGCGTTCTTGAAGTTTTTGTTCGACAAATTCCGGACCGGTCTTGCGAAAGAGTTCTTTCCATAAACGTTTGTCCAATTTGTTGGACAATATTTTCTTACCGTCTAAATAACGGCACTCCAAAAGACTGGTCCTAATAGTCAGGTCATCTTTGCCTAATCGGACACACTCATCGACAGAGCGCGTCGCATGACCGATTTTCAGTTTGATATCCCATAAAATATAAAGCGTTGTTTCTATGACAGTTTCCACCCAAGAGGATAGTTTGTCCGATGTTAGAAACAATAGATCTACATCTGAAAATGGCGCCATTTCCGCGCGGCCATAGCCACCAACAGCCATAATGCAGACAGTGTCAAAACGATTGGGTTTAACGTTCGGGTGTAAAATTTTCGTGGAGGCCTCAAAAGCCTGACACACAATCCTGTCAGTCAGGTATGTATAAGACGTTGTAACTTTACGCGTTTCAAAAGGTGCGTTTTCATAGGCAGTTTCTATAGCCGCACGGCCCGAGATATATGCCGCGCGTAAAAGTGCTGAAATCGCGCTGCGCATATCAGCGGCATCGACAGCCTTGGCTGCTGCGCGTATTTTACCACGCAGCTTTTTCGCATCGTAAATTTCTTCCGGCAAACATATCAAGTCGTCCGAAGACGGCGCGGATTGAAATTTCCTGGAAAGATTAAGAGCCTGATCCACCAAATCCTCTGGGCGCGGGGTCAATAACAACAGCCGCACCATCGCGTACTTCTGCTATGGCAAGACCACGTTGATTAGTCCCGTCAGGCAATAACCTGAATACACCGTTCACGCCAGCAAAACCGTCCGTTCGCGTCAATTTAGAGCGTGTCAGAGCATCGGCATCACCCGTTGCCAATAGCGCACCGATTGCGGCGATACCGTCATAGGCAAATCCCGCAAGCGGATGCGGGCTCGCACCATAGCTGGTATTATAGCGTGATCTGAAGCCGGTCATGGCGCTTGTGTCAGGCATCGTAAACCAGCCACCTTGCAGTCCGGATGTCGTAAGTGTGCTGGCAGGGATATCCCAACGTGTCAGGCCCATATATTGTACAGTATCAGGGCCCAAGCCGCTTTCGGGTAGAAGTTGTGCAAGGATTGGTAATGCGCCTGCGCTGTCAGATGAAAAAACCAGTGCCTGTGTGCCTGTGTTTGTCACCTGTGATTTAATGGTTGAAACTGCGCCCACGACGCCATCAGGTGTGAATTCATATGATGTGGCACCGGTATAGTTCGCACCTGAATTATTCGCGGCCTTTTGAACTGCTTCAATTGCAATCTCGCCGGCTGCATTTTTTGCAGCAACAGCGGCCACGTTTTGCAGTCCTTTACTGGCGGCATAACTGACCAGCCGTTGGGCAGTATTGTCAAATGTGTTACCTAGCACAAAGACGTTTCCACCTGCGATCTGTGTATTGTTCGAAAGGCTTAATACGTTAACATTCCTGCCGGAGACTGCAACACCGGCGGCATTGGCGGCCTCTGCAAAAAGCGGACCCACTATAATTTTGGCACCATCCTCAACAGCAAGTTTTGCAACAGTTGCCGCTTGTGTCGCGTTACCCGCGGTCGAATAGATCATCAATTCTATCTGGGCACCTTGGATGTCACTTGCAGCCAGTTTTGCCGCATTGATCAGGCTGGTTGCCATTGCCTCGTGTTGTCCATTCCCGCTGCCCGAAGGTACTAATAAGGCAACTTTTACCGTTTGGTTCGGATTGACGCGCTGTCCAATACCGGATGTATCAATGCACGCTGCCAGCAAAGGGGCGATCACTGCGAAAGCTCCTAGACGTAGAGCTTTTGAAAATATTACCATAATTCCCCCTGAAGTCCGTTGAACGACTCGTTTGCCATCAAAGGTAAGTACTGTCATAAGCGAAAGCAACGGCTTGACGGAAAATGATTGGAAATAAGCAAGTGAATGCTGCAAAACTGTCATCTGGGTTATATATTGTATCGACACCAATAGGGGCAGCACGCGATATTACTTTGCATGCGCTTGATATTCTTGGTGCTGCGGACATTATTGCGGCTGAGGATACCCGTAACACCCGAAAACTGATGGATATTCACGGCATTCAACTTGGCGCGCGCAAGCTGATTTCGTATCATGATCATAATGGCCATGAAAGGCGGCCGTTTTTATTGGAAGCTTTAAAAGAGGGCAAGTCAGTGGCGCTTGTATCTGATGCCGGTACACCGCTATTGGCGGACCCGGGATATCATTTGGCGCAATATGTACGTGATGCTGGTTATAAGGTTGCAACGGCACCGGGGGCTTCTGCATTATTGGCAGCACTTTGTGTGGCCGGGCAACCAACCGATAAGTTCTTTTTTGCGGGCTTTGCGCCGAATAAAACAAAAGCGCGTTCTGATTATTTCAAAAGTCTTGGTGCTGTTCCATCAACATTGGTTTTTTACGAATCGCCTAAACGTTTGGCAAAATGCTTAAAGGATATGGTCAGTGCGTTTGGTGGTGGGCGTGCTGCAACAGTATGTCGCGAACTTACCAAAAAATTTGAAGAGGCCCGCCTGGGTACATTACAAGAACTCGCGGATCATTATACGCAGGCTGGTGCCCCGAAGGGCGAGATTGTGATTGTTGTGGGGCCGCTGGTAAAAACGGAAGTGACGCAGGCAGAAATTGATCAGGCTCTGTTAACCGCTTTGAAAGATTTTAGGGTCAAAGATGCAGCTAAGCATGTATCAGAACAATTGGGCATATCGCGCAATCAGGCATACGAACGTGCTTTGGAGTTGAGAAAAGATGGCTAAGCAAACATCATATCATAAAGGCGTCGTTGCTGAAAATATTGTGGCGGATCATTATACGCAATGCGGGCATCAGGCAAAGGCCAGCCGTATGAAAACAGCCTACGGTGAGGTTGATCTGGTGATGGAAAAAAATAATCAATATGTATTTGTTGAAGTCAAGTGCAGTAAAACCTTTGCTCAGGCGGCCATACGTATAACCCAGCGCCAGATTGAACGTATTCATGCCGCTGCCGAAGATTATCTGGCACGCCTTGGGTTATTCGGTTTGGTTGATTGCCGATTTGATGCCGCATTGGTCGATGCAAACGGGCAGGTCGAAATTGTGGAAAACGCGTTCATTTAACATGAAAACACAAATGTTGGATTGCATGTTCTGATACTCTGGGTCATTTATGCAGGGTTCTGAACAACCAGGTGAGCCAATGTCCCTTAAAGTAGCCTTTCAAATGGATCCGATCGGTCCGATCGATATCAATGCAGACAGTACATTCCGTCTTGCAGAAGAAGCGCAGCTTCGCGGGCATGAACTGTTTTACTACACACCAGATCAACTGGCCTATCAACAGGGTCGTGTAACGGCAAGGGGTTGGCCTTTGACGGTACGCCGTGAAGCTGGCAAT
>JAJFHY010000026.1 GCA_021775375.1 Amylibacter sp.
GCACACCTTCTGTGAGCGCTTTAACAGGACGGCCTTTCCAAAGCTCGGAACGGTCAATCAGAACCAACCCACGTTGGCCTGGCGTCGTCGGTTTATACGACTTTAATGCCATTCTTTCTGTCTTCCGTTTTTAAACGATCAGTTGATCGTATTGGTTATACGGCCCCGTAGGTCCGTCTCGTAAAAGTAAAACACGGCCCCATAAAGGGCCGCGATTCGGTGTCTTCTATCAAAGGCCAGTGCTGACGTCGATAGTGTTACCTTCTTCAAGTGTAACATATGCCTTTTTGACATCCTTGCGTTTGCCAAGCTGACCGCGGAAACGTTTCACTTTACCTTTAGTGATCGTTGTATTCACGGCTTTCACTTTGACATTGAACAGGTTTTCAACCGCTTCTTTGATCTGAGGTTTATTCGCATCAATTGACACTTCAAACACAACGGCGTTGTTTTCAGACGCCATGGTTGCTTTTTCAGTGACGATCGGTTTGCGAATTACATCATATAGTTCTGCTTTAGTGCTCATGACAGGCGAGCCTCCAATGCTTCGGCGCCCGCTTTGGTGATAACCAAAGTGTTTGCTTTTAAGATGTCGTACACGTTTGCACCTTGGCTTGGCAGAACATCAATGCCGTCAATGTTGCGTGCAGCCAATGCAAAGTTTGCATCCACGTCAGCACCATCGATAACCAATGCTTTTTTCCAGCCCAGATTTTCCAGTACTTTGGCCAAATCCTTGGTTTTTGCGTTTTTCAGAGTTGCTGTATCCAAAACAACCAACTCACCCGCAGTTGCCTTTGCAGACAAAGCGTGACGCAAACCCAATGCACGGAACTTTTTAGTCAAGTCATGTGCGTGGCTACGAGGTGTTGGGCCTTTGTAGACACCACCACCGCGAAAGATAGGCGCAGAGCGGGCACCGTGGCGTGCGCCACCTGTGCCTTTTTGGCGGTAAATCTTCTTGGTTGAATAGCTTACTTCTGAACGTGTTTTAACTTTGTGCGTACCTGCTTGGCGTTTTGCCAATTGGTAACGTACAACACGGTGCAGAATATCAGCACGAGGCTCCAGACCGAAGATCGCATCGGATAGTTCGATGCTTCCTGCAGCTTTTGCGTCCAGTTTGATTACGTCGGCTTTCATTATTCTTCGCCTCCAGTCGTAGCTTCTGTTGTTTCTACAACAGCAGCTTCTTCCACTTGTGCAGTTTCTTCAGCAACAGGTGCCAGTTGGCTGCGCAGAGCTGCCGGGAAAGGAAGGCCATCAGGGCTTTTCTTTTTCACAGCATCTTTAACAGTCACCCAACCACCTTTGGAACCAGGAACAGCACCTTTAATCATGATCAAGCCACGATCGATGTCTGTTTTGATAACTTCAAGGTTTTGCGTCGTAATGCGTGCAGAACCCATGTGACCGGCCATTTTCTTACCTTTGAAAACTTTACCCGGTTCCTGACACTGGCCTGTAGAGCCGTGTGAACGGTGTGAAACTGACACACCGTGTGTTGCGCGCAGACCTTTAAAGTTCCAGCGTTTCATCGCACCGGCAAAACCTTTACCGATAGATGTACCCGCTACATCAACTTTTTGACCTTCAAGGAAATGGTTGGCGATGATTTCCTCACCAACCTCAATCAGGTTATCAGCAGAAACGCGGAATTCCGCGATTTTGCGTTTTGGTTCGACTTTTGCTTTCGCAAAATGGCCACGCATTGCTGCGGACTGACGCTTTGCTTTCGCAATGCCGGCACCAAGCTGAACAGCTGTGTACCCGTCTGTTTCAGTTGTGCGTTGTGCCACAACCTGTAGATTTTCCATTTGTAAAACGGTTACAGGGATCTGTTTGCCGTCTTCCATGAACAACCGGGTCATACCCAGTTTTTTCGCTATAATACCAGAGCGCATAATAATCCTGCTCCCTTACAACTTGATCTCAACATCCACACCGGCAGCAAGGTCGAGCTTCATCAGCGCGTCTACTGTTTGTGGAGTTGGGTCAATAATATCTAGCAAACGCTTATGCGTCCGAATTTCAAACTGCTCACGAGATTTTTTGTTCACGTGTGGACTACGCAAAACAGTGAATTTCTCAATTTTGTTCGGCATGGGGATTGGGCCGCGTACTTGCGCACCAGTCCGCTTAGCTGTGTTCACGATTTCCGCAGTGGACGCATCCAATACGCGGAAGTCGTAAGCTTTCAGCCGAATACGAATATTTTGGCTTTTCATGTCTTAAGCCTTTCAAGGCGTTAGAGTTGATAGGTAGAGCGGCTGCTAATCAGCCGCCCTACATCGAACCCGCAGGTTAATTATTAGGCGATGATTTTAGAAACAACACCTGAGCCAACTGTGCGGCCGCCTTCACGGATCGCAAAGCGCAGGCCCTCTTCCATCGCAATTGGGTAGATCAATTCAACAGTGAATTTCAGGTTATCGCCCGGCATCACCATTTCTGTACCTGATGGCAACTCAACTGTGCCTGTAACGTCAGTTGTACGGAAGTAGAACTGTGGACGATAGTTGGCAAAGAATGGAGTGTGACGTCCACCCTCGTCTTTGGTCAGAATGTAAACTTCTGCTTCAAACTTGGTGTGTGGTTTCACAGAACCCGGCTTACATAGAATTTGGCCACGCTCAACACCGTCACGGTCGATACCGCGAAGAAGAACACCAACGTTGTCGCCTGCTTCACCGCGATCAAGCAGTTTGCGGAACATTTCAACACCTGTACAAGTTGTTTTCTTGGTGTCTTTGATACCAACGATTTCAATCTCTTCACCAACATTGATCACACCGCGTTCAATACGGCCTGTCACAACTGTACCACGACCAGAAATTGAGAACACATCCTCAATTGGCATTAGGAACGGTTGGTCAACAGCGCGTGTCGGTGTTGGGATAAATTCGTCAACAGCAGCCATCAACTTGGCAATGCTCTCTTTGCCGATTGCATCGTCACGGTCTTCCAAAGCAGCCAGTGCAGAACCCGCAATGATAGGAATATCATCACCTGGGTAATCGTAAGCTGACAACAATTCACGAATTTCCATTTCAACCAATTCAAGCAACTCGTCGTCGTCTACTTGGTCAACTTTGTTCATGTATACAACCATGTGAGGGATGCCAACCTGGCGACCCAAAAGGATGTGCTCACGTGTTTGAGGCATAGGACCATCGGCTGCGTTCACAACCAGAATAGCGCCGTCCATTTGTGCCGCACC
>JAJFHY010000251.1 GCA_021775375.1 Amylibacter sp.
AGGCGTTCATATTTATCAGGCCAATCCCGATTATGTTGACCCGACCGCCCAACACAAACCCATATTACTCAGCTACATTGATTGCGTGATACAAGGCTTTTTGACACATTTCGGCACTGATGGGGTTACCGGGTTCTTTGAAAGCACATCCGGCTGGGAACGCCCGATAAAGGACGACCGCGCTGAACCGATCTATCCCCGTGCACAAAGACTATCCCCAGATCAAACCGAACTGGTCGATCACCACCTTGATAGGTTAGCCGTCACAGTCCTGCGCTAAACGCCGGCTTTTTGAAGTAATGGCATCAGTTTTGACATATCCGGCCCATGTTCCATACCTGTCAACGCTTTACGCAAAGGCATAAACAATCCCCGACCCTTGCGGCCTGTGGCGTCTTTCACGGTGCCTGTCCAAGCCTTCCATGTCTCGTTCGTCCACGGATGCTCGGGCAACATTGTCAAAGCGGTATCAACGAACGCTTTGTCTTCATCCGCCACATCAGGTGCCGCGCCATTAGCGCATAAATCCCACCATTTTGCAGTCTCGGCGCGGGTTGCGGTATTCTCGCGCACGGCATTCCAGAAATCAGGCTGCACATCAGCGGGCACGCCCATATCTGTCAACTGATCCACCATGTCTTCAACCGACAGGCTTGCCACGTATTTGGCCGTGAGCGGCCCTAGATCTTCAACATCGAATTTCGTGGGGGCAGCTCCGAATGTAGCGATATCAAAACCTTCAATCAGCTGATCCAAACTGCTGCACAGCTCGATCGGCTCGGTCGAGCCAAGACGCGCCATATGCGACAGAACCGCCATCGGCTCGATACCTTGGGCGCGCAAATCACGCAGGGCCAAAACCCCCAACCGTTTCGACAGGGCTTCGCCTTGTGGTCCGGTCAAAAGCGAGTGATGGGCAAAGGCCGGAACCGTACCACCAAGGGCCTGAATTATCTGAATTTGCGTCGCGGTGTTTGTTACGTGATCTGCCCCGCGTACAACATGCGTGATGCCGTAATCAATATCATCACAAACGCTGGCCATCGTGTATAAAAACTGGCCGTCACCCTTGATCAGAACCGGGTCGGACACGGTTGAGCCGTCAATCGAACGATCCCCCAATATGCCGTCTGTCCATTCAATAGGCTTCCAATCCAGCCGGAAACGCCAATGGCTTTCACGGGTTTTGCGCAGCTCTGCTTTTTCTTCTTCCGACAATTTCAAAGACGAGCGGTCATAGACCGGTGGCTTGCCCATATTCAGCTGTTTTTTACGCTTCAAATCCAACTCGACCGGGGTTTCAAAACACTCGTACAAACGCCCCATATCACGCAGGGTTTGCGCGGCTTCCTCGTATCTATCCAATCGGTTGGATTGCTTTTCCACGCGGTCCCATTTCAGACCAAGCCACGTCAGATCTTCCATAATCCCGTCGATATATTCTTGCTTGGAACGTACCGGATCAGTGTCATCGAGACGCAGGATAAAACTACCACCTGCCTTGCGGGCTATCATGTAGTTGAAAAGTGCGGTGCGCAAGTTTCCAACGTGGATATAACCGGTGGGACTGGGGGCAAAGCGTGTAATGGTCATGAGACAGGATTCCGTTTGAATTTGGGCTGATATAACGCGCAGACAGCAAAACGCCAAGGGGTCATTCGGTTTGCAGATTGGTCCATTTTATGGGTGTGATTTACGTATGATCGGCGTATGACTTGCGTATGACACATGTCAGACCCTGATTTTAATGAATTGAGCAATAGCGCATGCAATCAAAAGCCGTCACTACGCTGATCCCGTTCCTATTTGTCTGGCTTTGGTCCACGGGCTTTGTCGGCGCACGTTTCGGCCTGCCTTATATCGAGCCGTTTCATATTCTGACATGGCGCTTTGCCTTAACCTTGCCGGTATTTTTGATCTTGGTCATCATCTTGCGCAAACGCTGGCTAAGGCCTGATCAGATCAGGGTGCAGATAACGGTCGGTGCAATCCTGCACGGGCTATATCTGGGCGGTGTATTTTACGCGGTCAGCATCGGCACACCTGCGGGGATCGCCGCGATCATTGTCGGCATTCAACCGATCCTGACGGCAGCGATTAACCGCGTGTTGTTCGGACAATTTGTCAGCCGTCGCCAAATGCTGGGGTTGGTTCTGGGATTTGCGGGACTGCTGGCAGTAATTTTAGGCAGCGCGGAAATAAGCGGCTCCAGTGTCGGGTTGTTGGGGCTGGCTGCCTGTATCGTATCGTTATTCGGTATTACCATAGCCACAATCATCCAAAAACGTTACGGCGCAGGTACCCCGCTGATGGCAGGCACACTCTGGCAATATGTTGGCTCGCTGATTGTTGTCGCCATTGCATCGCTGTTACTTGAAACCCACGAGGTTGATGCCCAATGGCAGCTTTATGCAGCGCTTTTCTGGATGATCATCCCGCTGTCCACCGCCGCCGTGTTGCTGTTGATGTATATGATCAGTGTCGGTGAAGTCGCCAAAGTCACCAGCTATTTCTATCTGGTCCCCCCCGTGGCCGTAATCCAGACATGGTGGCTGTTTGATGAGACTTTAAGCGTGACATCACTGGTCGGTTGTCTGGTGGTTGTGCTGGGTGTGGCGCTGGTGGTGCGGGATTAAGCGAACGCACCCCCAACAAACCCTAAACCCTTCGCAGTATATAACATCCCTGGTAGCAAAAGTAGTTAACGGGTTTTCAAAGGGCGCATAGCAACGTCAAATGCGAAAACCACCGAGACTTAACAGTTAAGTACAGGTACAAGGGTCATCCACCCCTTGTTCGACCATATAGCTACATCGGCAGGCCTGCCTACTTATAGATACATCCCATATAAACCGAAAACCCCGCCAGCCAGATTGTGGTGACGGGGCAAAAAGCGTGGTGTGCGTGCAACTCAAGCATAATTTTTTGCCATATATTGAATGCGCGTTCTATTTTAATTTGTTGAGCATGAACCGCATCAACAGGCTTGAGCCCGCATAAAGCCCTATTTCATTTGCGGATAAATCAATTACAACTGGGTAAAAAAAGCACAGTGTTGCATCTATAGGTTCTTCGGAAATTTCTAAAGTTGGGTCATCAAGTATTAACACACTTGCAACGAGTCCATCTAACGTCATTGCATTTGGCCTAATTCCCGATTTGTAATCTGGAGTTAAATTATACGCGTCTTTTGGTACATATACTCGACCACGAATGGTAATTTCAGATTTAATTATGATTTCTTCACCAGAATTCATTTCTGCCCCTCATCCCGCCACCTGTTCACAATCGGATATCGTCGATCCAGCCAGAACGCTTTCAGGCTCAACCGCGCGCCCGGGGCTGACTGAAACCGTTTATACTCAGATATATAAAGCAGGTGTTCCACCCGTTTGACCGTATTGCGGTCGTAGCCCGCCGCCACACAGTCCGCCACAGAAGCGTCCTGATCCATCAGCATTTCCAGAATACCGTCCAGCACTTCGTATTCCGGCAGGCTGTCACTATCCTTCTGGTCGTCGCGTAATTCGGCGGTGGGCGGTTTGTCGATGACATTCACCGGGATAACCACACCTTTTGGCCCCATCATCCAGTCGCGGTGGTTCTTGTTCCGCCAACGACAGCTTTCAAACACCCGCATTTTATAGACGTCCTTGATCGGGTTATAGCCCCCCGCCATATCGCCGTAGATGGTAGCGTAGCCCACGGCAACTTCGGATTTATTGCCCGTGGTCAGCAGCATTTCCCCGAACTTGTTGGACATCGCCATCAACAAAAGCCCGCGCAGGCGGGACTGGATGTTTTCTTCCGTGACATCCGCGTCCAGCCCTTCGAACATCGGGGCCAGTGTGTTGGTGATCGCGTCACGGCCCTCTGAAATCGGTACGTTATGGTATTGGCAGCCCAGTGCATCGGCAACGGCCACCGCATCATCCAGACTTTCTTGGCTGGTATATTCCGATGGCATCATCACGCAACGCACATTTTCCGCCCCCAGCGCATCCACCGCAATGGTAGCAACAATCGCACTGTCGATACCGCCCGAAAGGCCCAGCAGAACCTTCTTGAAACCGGTTTTTGCCATGTAATCGCGCAAGGCCGTGACCATCACATGATAGTCCTGTTCCCATTCATCGGGAAAGCGTGCCTTTGGCCCGTGGATCGCACGCCAACCGTCATCCCCTTGGGTAAAATCAACATGCTCAATAGCTTCATCGAACAACGGCAGTTGCAAAGCCAGTTCACCACCCGGGTTCAACACGAACGAGCCGCCGTCGAACACCTGATCATCCTGACCGCCGATCAGGTTCAGATAAACCATCGGCAGTCCGGTTTCGATCACACGGGCGACCATCGTATTGATACGTTTTTCGAATTTACCACGATAATAAGGTGAAGCATTGGGCGATACGAGAATTTCCGCACCGGTTTCTTCCAGCGTTTCGCAAACATCTTCATACCAAGCGTCTTCGCAAATCGGCGAGCCGATACGGGCGGGGCCAATGGTATAAGGCCCGCTCATCTCACCGTTGCTGAATGTGCGCGGCTCATCGAAAACCTTGTAATTCGGCAAATGGTGCTTGCGGATAATGTTGGCGACCTTGCCGCCCTTCAAAATTGCATAACAGTTGTAAACTTTATCGCCTTCACGCATCGGTAGACCAATGCCGATGGCGGGGCCGTCACTGCAATCAGCCGCAAATGCTTGTAACTTGACCAGGGCATCGGCTGTAAAAGCGGGCTTTTGCACCAGATCTTGCGCCTGATAGCCCGTCAAAAACATCTCGGGCAAGACCAGCATATCGGAATCCACTGCCTTTGCTTGCGTCCACGCGTCGCGCGCTTTTGCCAGATTGCCCGCAAAATCCCCCAATGCCGGGTTTAATTGTGCCAGTGTTAACCTTAATTTTTCGGTCATTATATATCCCTTAACTTCACATGCCCGCTAGATCGCTTTGTAGAGTTTTAACAGATCAGCCGCGCAGGGGAAGCGAAAGCAGCAAGGATACTTGTCAGAGCGTTTGTCACACCGTAGAGTTCGTTTTGAGAACCTGAAGCCGCAAAAGGAAATGAGCGCGTGAAGATAAAAGGACTATTCATTTTGGCGGCATCCATAAGCTTTGTGGTCGGCACGCCTGTCTTGGCACAATCATCACAAATTCTGACCAAACAGTATGACACGGGCGGTGTTTACACCGGCACGTTCAAGGATGGACGCCAGCATGGTCAGGGAACTTATGTATTGCCCAATGGCTATGAGTATTCCGGCCAATGGGTTGACGGGCAAATTCAGGGCGAAGGAACCGCGCGTTTTCCAAACGGATCGTTCTATGAGGGGCTTTTTGTTGAGGGCAAACCGCAAGGATTGGGTAAAATAACCTTTGCCGATGGCGGAACATATATCGGCACTTGGAAAGACGGTAAAATCGATGGTGTCGGCGTAGCCCATTATGCCAATGGCGAAGTTTATGACGGGGCTTTCAAAGAGGCAAACCACAACGGGGTTGGTGTTCTGACAAGTGAAAACGGCTATCGCTACGAAGGCGATTGGGTTGACGGCAAGAAAACCGGCAAAGCTAAAATCACCTATCCGGATGGTGCCACTTACGCGGGGGACGTCGTTAACGGTATGCGGCACGGAAAAGGTCTTGTGACCCTTTCTGATGGCGTAACCTATGATGGCGACTGGCAACAGGGGCAGATCACGGGCACAGGTATTTTAATATTGGTCAATGGCGACCGCTATGAAGGCGAGATGTTAAAAGGTCAGAAGAACGGACAGGGCAAGCTGACTTTTGCCAATGGCAGCACCTATACGGGTGAATTTAAAAAAGGCCTGCGTGATGGCTCCGGTGTTCTGACACGCAAAGACGGTTACGAATACGCAGGGACTTGGGCCTCGGGTAAATTACAGGGTGCCGGGCAAATCGCCTATCCCAACGGGTCAAAATATGTGGGTACGTTAAAAGACGATGTGCCTGATGGTCGAGGTAAAGTCACCTATGCGGACGGTGGCAGTTATGACGGCGACTGGGTGCAAGGTGTCATTCAGGGCAAAGGTTTGGCAAATTTTGCCAACGGCACAATATACGAAGGCGAGTTTGAACAGGCGCAAAATCACGGCCAGGGCAAAATCGTTTATCCGGAAGGGTACACATATACCGGAACTTGGGTGCACGGCATACGCGAAGGCAAAGGCATTGCCACATTCGCCGATGGCAGCACCTATGACGGGATGTTCAAGGCAGGAAAGCGCGAAGGCGTCGGCACCTTGGCAACCAATGACGGTTTTGTCTATGAAGGTGCTTGGATTGACGGGCAAATGCACGGGATCGGCCATGCGACATATGCCAACGGTGATGATTATGTCGGGGCTTTTGTGAACGGTAAACGCGACGGGATGGGGACAATGACATTTGCGAATGGCGAGATTTATGACGGGATGTGGAAAGACGGCGAAGCTGTTACCACAGCTGAATAAACCGCTACCAGACCGCCTGTTTTCCGGCCCAGTCAAGAAAGTAACCCGTATCACGGGGTGATAGGTTTTCGACGACATTCAACAAATCAATCACCGCATCTTTGGGTGAAACGGATGTTTTATCTTTCAGGTATTTCTGTGTCATTTCGGTCAATACCGTTCCCGGGTGATACGCAATACAAATCGCTTTCGTGTTTTTATGCCCCAGTTCGATCGCAGCAGTTCGCACAATCTGGTTCAATGCGGCTTTCGCTGCGCGATAAGACACCCAGCCACCCAGATAATTGTCACCGATAGACCCGACACGCGACGACAGCACAACAAAGGTCGCGCGACGGGCTTTGGTCAGTTTTGGCGTGAAATGCTTTAACAACAATGCAGGACCAAGAGCATTTGTCTGGAATTGCTTCAGCAAATGATCAGTTGAAATGTTCTGGATGGATTTTTCAGGACGCAAACCGTCAACCTCTAACGCACCTGTGGCAACCACAATCAGATCAAGCCCGCCTTTGATGGTTGCGGCATGGCTGCGCACACTGTCCTCATCGGTGATGTCCAAACCGTCAGTGCGCCGCGATAATGTCTGAACCTTATAACCCTTATCGGTACACAATGCGGCAAGTGCCGAACCGATGCCGCCCGACGCCCCGATGATCAGGGCGGTTCTTTGTCTTTTTGTCATGGGGGCAGGTTACTCTGCTAACAGATGGTGTCAAAGTTCTTTTCTTTTTCAAGAATCGTCGTATAAAGCAAATATGGCGAAAAACGCACATACCCTTTCCGGACCGGCCTCTTTGGGCCTGCCTATCCGTGCGCTTCTTCTACTTAGCTGCCTCTGAGCGTGTCTGAAATGGCGCGTACGCTCAGAGGGTACGAAATGCGCGCAAGCAAGACTTGAACATAGCTAAGTAAACAAAAGAGATACCGATATGACCAATACTGATAAACAAGACCACGTCTTGATATTTGATACCACTTTACGTGACGGCGAACAGTCGCCGGGTGCCACGATGAGCCACACCGAAAAGCTGGAAATAGCCGAAATGCTGGACAATATGGGCGTCGACATTATCGAAGCCGGTTTCCCGATTGCATCCGAGGGTGATTTCGCCGCCGTAAGTGCGATTGCAGCACAATCCAAGAACGCGGTGATCTGCGGACTAAGCCGCGCAATTACCCGCGACATTGACCGCTGTTGGGAAGCTGTAAAACATGCCGCACAGCCGCGTATTCACACGTTTATCGGCACCAGCCCGCAGCACCGTGCCATTCCGGATCTGACCAAGGACGAGATGATTGTGCGTATCCACGACACTGTCAGTTACGCGCGCAACTTGTGTGATAATGTGCAATGGTCGGCGATGGATGCGACCCGTACGGAGCTTGATTATCTGTGCAGCACGGTGGAAACCGCGATTAAGGCCGGGGCAACGACGATCAATATTCCCGATACTGTGGGCTTTACTGCTCCGCGTGAAAGTGCCGATCTGATCGCTATGTTAATCAATAAAGTACCGGGTGCGGATGAGGTGGTTTTTGCAACGCATTGTCACAACGATCTGGGCATGGCGACCGCAAATGCGCTGGCAGCCGTTGAAGGGGGTGCACGCCAAATCGAATGCACCATCAACGGACTTGGCGAACGGGCCGGCAACACCGCTTTGGAAGAGGTCGTCATGGCCTTGCGGGTGCGCAATGATATTATGCCCTATAAGACAGATGTGGACACAACAAAAATCATGAATATCAGCCGCCGTGTGGCAACGGTTTCGGGCTTTGCGGTACAAAACAACAAAGCACTTGTCGGTAAGAACGCCTTTGCCCATGAAAGCGGTATTCACCAAGACGGCATGTTGAAATCAGCCGATACATTCGAGATCATGCGCCCACAGGACATTGGTTTGAAAGAAACCAATCTGGTGATGGGCAAACACTCGGGCCGTGCGGCGTTACGTTCCAAACTAAACGATTTGGGCTATGAGATGGGCGACAACCAGTTGAAAGACGTGTTTGTACGCTTCAAGGCTTTGGCTGATCGCAAGAAGGAAGTTTACGACGACGATCTGATCGCTTTGGTATCCGACGAAGGCACGCATCAGGCCTATGATTATCTGCAGGTAAAATTCCTGCGGGTTATTTGCGGCACCGAAGCACCGCAGTCAGCGGATTTGACCCTGACAATTGACGGTAAAGATCATCAGGTAACGGCTACGGGTGACGGGCCGGTAGATGCGACTTTCAATGCGGTTAAAGCTTTGTTTCCACATGATGCGCGTCTTGCGGTATATCAGGTACATGCTGTTACCGAAGGTACAGATGCGCAGGCAACAGTCAGCGTACGCATGGAGGAAAACGGTAAAATCGTTACCGGTCAATCCGCAGATACGGACACGGTTGTGGCCTCGGCCAAGGCCTATGTGAACGCACTGAATAAACTGATGGTGCGGCGTGAAAAAACCGCACCGGATGCGCAATAGCCGCTTAATATTTACTCAACAAACATACGAACGCTGATATCAATCGGCGTTCGTTTTGTATTATTTCAATATTTTAGGGCGAAACTTCGCCTAAATATGTGAATAATAGGACATCTCAGTTGTTTCAGCATTTATAACCCTTTACCAGCAAGCCATTAGGAATCTATAAGAATATAGGCTTTCAAGGTGAATCTTGGAACGGTGAATTCAAGATAGGGCACATCAATGCTAGGCAATCTATTAAGCATTTTTTCTTCTGACATGGCAATTGATTTAGGAACGGCAAATACGCTGATCTATGTCAAAGGTAAGGGTATCGTTCTGAACGAGCCTTCCGTTGTTGCATATCACGTCAAAGGTGGTGTGAAAAATGTTCTGGCTGTTGGTGAGGATGCCAAACTGATGATGGGCAGAACGCCCGGATCGATAGAAGCAATTCGACCGATGCGTGACGGTGTGATTGCGGATTTTGACACTGCCGAAGAGATGATCAAGCATTTCATCGGAAAAGTTCACAGCCGCTCACCATTGTCGAAACTGCGTATTATCGTTTGTGTGCCCTTTGGTGCAACACCCGTTGAAAAACGCGCCATCCGTCAATCCGTTTTATCAGCAGGCGCAAGCAAAGCCGGTCTGATTGCCGAACCGATCTCGGCGGCTCTTGGGGCCGGTATGCCAATCCAGGATCCAACGGGTTCCATGGTTGTGGACATTGGTGGCGGAACCACAGAAGTTGCCGTGTTGTCTTTGGGTGATATCGTTTATGCCCGTTCCGTTCGGGTAGGTGGTGACCGTATGGACGAAGCCTTAATCTCTTATTTGCGTCGTCAGCAAAACCTGCTGGTCGGTGAAGCAACCGCTGAGCGGATTAAAACGACAATTGGAACGGCACGTATTCCTGAAAACGGTATTGGCGAGAAAATGGTCATCCGTGGCCGTGATTTGCTGAACGGTGTTCCCAAGGAAGTTGAGTTAAATCAGGCACAAGTGGCAGATGCATTGGCAGAACCTGTCCAGCAAATCTGCGAAGCAGTGATGCAGGCTCTTGAAAGCACTCCGCCCGATTTGGCGGCTGACATTGTTGATCGCGGTGTCATGCTGACAGGTGGTGGTGCATTGTTGGGCGATTTGGACATGGCATTACGCGAGCAAACAGGCCTATCGATATCTGTTGCGGAAGAATGTTTAAGCTGTGTTGCATTGGGTACCGGTATGTCTTTGGAATTTGCCAAGCAACTGGCCCATGTCATCGATTACGACAGCTAAACTTAGCTGTCATTTCCAAGGTATAGGATATGGCGGGACATAAAAAACAAGACTACGATTTTGGGCGATCCATTCGACGTGTCTTGTTTGGTTTGACGCTTTTCTTTTTGTTCTTGGTTTTTCTGTTCTGGCGCATAGATAATCCACGGGCGGAACAGGTGCGTGTTTCGATCTTGGATAAAGTCGTTCCAAATATGGAATGGGCGATGGCACCTATCACACGCATCTCGCGCATTGTGGACGATTTTCAATCATACGGACGTATCTATGAGCAAAATCAGGAATTGCGCCGCGAATTGCAACGAATGAAGGCCTGGCGTGAAGCCGCTATTCAATTGGAACAGGAAAAAGCACGGTTATTGGATTTGAACAATGTGAAATTACCACCCAAATTGTCTTTTATATCGGGCATCGTGCTCACAGACAGTGGCAGCTCATTTCAGCAATCAGCGCTAATCAACCTTGGAGAACACGATGGTATTGTCAATGGCTGGGCGGCCATGGACGGCTTGGGCCTGTTGGGCCGTATATCCGGCGTAGGTAAAAACTCTTCGCGCGTAATTTTCCTGATCGATAGCAACAGCCGTGTCCCTGTTACGATAAAACCATCAAATCAAAAGGCTATCTTAAGCGGTGACAACACGTTGTTACCAACCCTGGACTTCATTGAAAACACAGATCTGGTACAGCCAGGTGATCGCATCGTCACATCAGGTGATGGAGGAGTATTTCCGCCTGATCTTTTGGTCGGGCACGCTGTTTTAACGTCAGACAGCCGGTTTCGCGCGCGTCTTGCAGCAGATTATAAACAATTAGAGTTCATGCGCATTATCCGCCAGCCTGCCGCATTACCGATTGCAGAACCTCAGACACTTGTCGGGCCAATTCTTCCAACTGACGAAGAAACTGATCAATCAATGGATACAGGCGGATGAAAAGCCGCAAGCTACATCAAAAATGGATACGTAAACTGGCATTGATCGTGTTTGCTGCGTTTCTGGTATTTTTTAAGTTAATCCCGTTTACCCATGTGCCATCTTTCTATCCCTCGCCAGACATTATGTTTTGCATTTTCTGTGCGTTGATTATCAGGCGGCCGGAGATGGTGCCCTATTGGATGATTGTGCTGATTTACTTCGGGTTTGATGTGTTTTTGATGAAGCCACTTGGTGTCTGGACAGCCTGCATTTTAGTTGCAACGGAAGTGTTGCGCGCTAACAGGGATGCGTTTCGTGAAAAC
>JAJFHY010000252.1 GCA_021775375.1 Amylibacter sp.
CCGACAGAACTTGTGCCATTTGGCCCATTGAAATCTCGTGCAGGCCCGGTCGCAGGATTATCATAGCCCCCACAAAGGCCGCGATCACCGCGATGATGCGCCGTGCGGCCATACGTTCACCGAAAAACACAGCAGCCCCGATGGTAATATAGATCGGGGCGGTATACCCGATTGCGGTCACTTCGGCGATGGGGATATGTGCCATGGCATAGAACCAAAGCATAACCCCTATAGCATGGGTCAGACCGCGTAAGCTGTAGATCGCCAACGATTTGCGCTTGATGCCGTTTGCAAACGTGGCGCGGATGAACGGTAGCATAATCAACAGACCAAAAGCATACCGGATAAAGGCCGCCTCGGGGGCAGGCACGTTCGAGCCTATGTAACGTACAACCCCAATGACCAGAACGAACAAGAACCCAGTCAGTGCCATCCAAGAGATACCGACCCATGGCGGGCTGTATTCAGGATGCGTGTTTGCTTGGGCGGGCATATCGTTTCATCCGGTGATTGGCTTGGGCCACCCAAACCGACATTTAAGTGATGTGCAAGTTTAAAGAGAAGTTATTTTGTGCATATAGCCAATAAAAATTAAGCAAAAGGCAACATCCAATATCGCTTACGCACAGCGCTGTGTAAAACACAAAAAAGTAGTATTTCAATGATTGTTCTGTATGTTCTATTTCAATTGATATGAGTTAAAACAAAATGGCAGTTAAATCTGAATCAAGTCCGAAAAGCATTACAATAGTTGTCCCGATACTCAACGAGGAAGCGGCATTACCTTTGTATTTCGATACAATGGCCGATGAAATTTCGAAGATCAAAGAACGATCAAAAGTTGATCTGTCATTTACTCTGCTTTTCGTGAATGACGGCAGTATGGATGCTAGTGAGTTCATTATTCGAAATGCGAAAAAAGAGCATTACGATGTTCAATTGGTTAATTTTTCTCGAAATTTTGGCAAAGAAAAAGCACTGTATGCCGGTATGACCTATGCGCAAGGGGATGCTGTAATCCCAATGGATGTAGATCTGCAAGATGCGCCTGAAGTAATCGAGAAACTCATTGATCGGTGGCTGGACGGTGTGCAAATTGTCAATGCCAAACGCGTTTCACGTACTGAAGATATTTGGTGGAAAAGGGTGACTGCGAATTTGTTCTATAAGGTTTTCAATCTGTTTTCGGAAAAACCAATTCCTGAAAATGTTGGTGATTTCCGCCTATTGGATCGTCAGGTTGTGGATGCGTTTAATCAGATCGGTGATCAAAAGCGGTTTAACAAAGAGATATTTTCCTGGGTAGGATTCCAGACCGAGGAAGTTGAATTTGATCGTCCGCAACGCAGTAAAGGCGAGGGAAAATGGTCTTTTTGGAAGTTGTGGAATTTTGCCTTGGACGGGATATTTTCCGCAAGTACATTACCGCTGCGCTTTTGGAGTTACATCGGGTTTCTGATATCCCTAGTCGCATTTGTTTATGTGCTGTTTGTTATCATATACACACTTGTCATAGGACGTGATTTGCCAGGTTACAGCTCAACCATTGTGATGATCTTGGGGTTTGGTGGTTTAAACCTGTTGTCTCTGGGGATTTTGGGGGAATATATTGGCCGCATATACACAGAAGTACGCAATCGTCCCTCTTTTATTGTGAGCTCTACTTTTGGAATGGATGATAACGAATAATGGATGAAGAAGCTTACGCCCGTATGGGCACACAAGAGGAAAATCATTGGTGGTTTGCAGCGCGCCGGCAAATCGTAGCGCGCCTGATATCAAAATACTGCACCTTACCAAGCGACCCCCAAATCCTTGAAGCAGGTTGCGGTACTGGTGGTAATCTGAAGTTACTTAATTCCTTTGGAAAACTGGATGCTTTCGAATTTGATGAGACAAGTCGGAATACTGCACAAAAAAAATCAGGAATGATAATTCCTTTCGGGGCATTGCCAGATGAAGCACCATTCCTGGGTAAAAAATACGACCTGATCGTTTTGCTGGATGTTCTGGAACACATCGGGCCTGATCAGGCGTCTTTGGCGGCATTGGACGATAAGTTGAAAGATGGCGGACGTATATTAGTCACTGTTCCTGCCATGCCGTGGCTTTGGTCTAAGCATGATGAGGTACATCACCATTTTCGGCGGTATACACGGAATTCTTTGCGTATGGTTGCGCAGGCGGCCGGATTGGAAGTTGTGCGAACCGGCTATTTTAATTTTTTGCTATTTCCTTTGGCCGTCATCAAAAGATTGTCGGATTATTTATTATCATCCACTGATCCGGATGATAAAATACCCGGACCTTGGTTGAATTCATTTTTGTTCCGTATATTTCGTATTGAAAGACATTTAATAGGTGCAATTCCTATGCCATGGGGCTTGTCGCTGTTTACAATACTTAAAAAACAGAGCGATTGAAATGTTCCAACAAATTCGCCGCTTTGGTGTTATCGGCCTATTGGCTACAGCGATCCACATTACAGTGGCATATTTTGCCGAACGATTAGGGTCCTTATCGCCTCAACTTGCCAATCTATCGGGATTTAGTGCTGCATTCTTGGTCTCGTATTTCGGCCACATGCAATATACATTTCAACCACAAGGAAGTTCAGACCGGTATTTTCGCCGGTTCCTAATTCTTTCAATCATAAGCTTTTTGATAAGTTCTTATTTGGTATTTGCCTTAACCGTAGAACTTGGTGTGGATTTCATGTGGGCCTTAGCATCGGTGGCCGTGATTGTGCCAAGCAGTAATTTTATTGTGGCAAAGTTCTGGGCCTTTACGGAAATGACATCAGATGAGGATGACCAGTATGGGCCGCTCGTTTTATTTGGCATCTTTCTGCAATTGGTTGCCTATTTCTGGTTTCAGTCACTTGTAGATTTAAACCACGACACCGCCTGGTATCTGGTTGCAACACAGAAATGGTTGGATGGTGCGCGGCTATATACGGATATCATAGAGGTAAATCCGCCTTGGGGGTTTTACTGGACAGTGCCGGCGATATGGCTTTCAAAGCTTACGGCGCTTGATAAACAACTAAGTTTTCTTGTTTTTATCGGATTTCTTTCTGCCATCAGTTTTCTAAGTGTTTGGGACAGCATCAAACGTATTCCGGATTTAACAATAACCAGAAAAATTGTTTATGCAGAGTTGGTTGTGATCGGTGTGCTTTGGTTTACAACGCCACAAGTGGGACAACGCGAACATATATTGATC
The DNA here is from genome assembly GCA_021775375.1 of Amylibacter sp. Classification (GTDB taxonomy): domain Bacteria; phylum Pseudomonadota; class Alphaproteobacteria; order Rhodobacterales; family Rhodobacteraceae; genus Amylibacter. The sequence continues at coordinate 3,226 of JAJFHY010000252.1, forward strand.
CTGTGTTTCCTACCTTATGTATTTAATGTTTTCGCCGAGGCACATGGCGTTTCATTCAGCAAAAAACGCCGTATCATTTTAGCCATTCTGGCTTTGTCGGGTATAATGTTGAAACCTTATTTTGTTATGTTTCCTCTAGCGGTTTCAATATATGAAGCAGTAGTCGCGCGATCTTTCAGGCCGGTTATAAAACTTGAAAATTGGATAATTGGCATAGGTTGCTTGCTATATGTCCTGTTCGTATATCTGGTGCATCCGGAATATTTCACTTTCCTGCTGCCGATTGCCTTTACGGTTTATGGCGCAGTTGGGGGGACGGTTGATCAGGTTCTATCCGCTTTACCTGTCGTAGTAATATTATGGTTACTGATTACGATCTTTCTTTGGTTGCTTGAAAAAGATCAACAAAAAGGAGCGGCTTTGTTCGCAATTACAGCCTTGGGCGGTGCCGCTAGTTTTTATTTGCAATTCACCGGTTTTGAGTATCACACTTACCCGTTCTTTATTTTTGCATTTCTTTTCTTTTCATTCATCCTGATGACCCCCGGAAAGCGCATCATGCTTTATTGCTTTGCAATTGCGGGGATTTTGGCCACATTATATTTCGGGCCAAGACCGATACGCTACCAAAATGCTGCAAACCAAGATATTTTGCAACAAATGGATAACGTTCCAAAAAACAGCGTTGTCATGATACTTTCGACATTCGTTCACGCCAGCTTCCCGATTGTTCTGAAAAAAGAGTGGACTTGGGCAAGCCGATTTCCCACCCAATGGTTGCTGCCCGGGGCGCTGGATAACGTAGTAAGGTTGGATTGTGATGTAGATCCTGTGAAATGCCAGCAAAATATTGCGATCCTGGAGTATGCGCGCAAAGCAAACATCGAAGATATTGAAAAGTTTAAACCGGATTTCATAATTATAGATAAGCGCAAGAA
>JAJFHY010000253.1 GCA_021775375.1 Amylibacter sp.
ATACTGAGCAGACATCAGACTTTCGCGATCATAACCGGACAGATCTTTGCCCGCTTCGTCCCATGCATCAAAGATTTGCTGGCGGAAGTTCAGTGTCCAGTTGAAGCTTGGAGAGTTGTTATAAACCAGCTTCGCATTCGGTACAACTTTACGGATCTCATTAACCATTTCAGCAACTTGGCCGATATGCGGTTTCTCGGTTTCGATCCAAAGTAAATCCGCGCCATTTTGCAGGCTTGTAATGCTGTCCAGAACACACCGTGCAACACCTGTGCCGGCTTTGAATTGAAACAGATTGGAAGCCAGACGTTTCGGGCGCATCAGCTTGCCTTCTTGTTTGATCACAAGATCGCCGTTGGCCATATCGTCAACAGTTACCTCGTCACAATCCAGGAAGCTGTTGTATTGGTCGCCCAAATCACCCGGTTCTTTAGTTACAGCGATTTGCTTGGTCAGACCGGCACCCAGACTGTCAGTACGGGTAACGATGATACCGTCCTCGACGCCCATTTCCAAAAATGCATAACGGCAAGCACGGATTTTTTGTAAGAAATCCTCGTGTGGCACAGTCACTTTACCATCTTGGTGGCCGCATTGTTTTTCATCAGACACCTGATTTTCGATCTGAAGTGCACAAGCCCCTGCTTCAATCATTTTCTTGGCCAGCAGATAAGTGGCTTCTGCGTTACCAAAGCCAGCATCGATATCAGCGATAATCGGCACAACATGGGTTTGGAAGTTGTCGATTTTCTCTTGTACTTCAGCCCTTGCAGCCGCATCAGGTGCCGCGTCAAGATCGCGGAACAAGCCGCCCAATTCACGTGCATCTGCTTGGCGCAAGAATGTATACAGCTCTTCGATCAGGGCAGGTACGGATGTTTTTTCGTGCATGGATTGATCAGGCAATGGGCCAAATTCAGAACGCATTGCAGCGATCATCCAACCGGAAAGATACAGGTATTTGCCTTTGGTCGAACCGAAGTGTTTCTTGATCGAAATCATTTTCTGTTGGCCGATAAATCCGTGCCAGCAACCCAAAGACTGGGTGTATTTCGAACTGTCAGCATCATATGCGGCCATATCTTCACGCATGATCTTTGCAGTATATTTTGCAATATCCAGTCCAGTTTTAAACTGATTTTGCAAACGCATCCGCGCTACATAATCAGGATTAATCGCAGCCCAGGCACTTCCATGCTCGGAAATCAGGTTTTGCAACTCTGTGTTTTGAGTATCATAAGGCATCTCATATTCCTTAGTTTTGTAAGTCAGTCACGACTCAGGGATCATTGTCTGTGACTTTCTTTACAAATCCATTCGGAAAAGAGTATGTTTTTCTAATAAAAACAGGGGTTTTTCGTGTAGCCTTGTATGGGTTGTGTAAAGTTTGATTTGTAAACTTGTAAATTTTGTAAAGTTACAAATACAACAAACCGCACCCAATAAGGTACGGTTTGAAACAAATCAGATTTAAAAGATTGACCTATATATTCGCCCGAATAGTCGCATTTGTCGGATCGTATGGGCTGTCCTCTACCACTTCTGCATCCCACAATTCACGGAACATCCTGACTTTAACCTTTTGCCCGACCACTGCCAGTTCAGGTGGCATATAGCCCATGCCGATGGATTTCCCGAATGCTACCGAATAGCCCCCCGATGTCAGGCGGCCTACTTTGACCCCGTCAACATACAAAGCTTCGCGCCCCCATGGATCGGCATCCGCCGGCCCGTCGATCAGCAAGGTGACGCATTTTGCGCGGACACCTTTGGCCTCCATCTCGGCTTTGCCGTGGAATTCTTTTGAAAGGTCAATAAAACGCGGCAAGTCCGCCTCGGCAGGTGTCGCATCGCGGCCCAGCTCTGTGCCGAACGCGCGGTAGGATTTTTCCTGCCGCAACCAGTTTTGTGCCCGGGCACCGACCAGCTTCATGTCAAACTCGGCCCCTGCTTCTACTAACAAATCCCACAAATAGTTTTGCATCTCAATGGGGTGATGCAATTCCCAGCCCAGCTCGCCCGTATAAGCCACGCGAATGGCAATGACAGGACACATACCCAGCTCGATGGATTTTGCAGACAACCACGGGAAGCGTTTATTGGAAAGTGCTGTTTCAGGTTCTGCATCACGAATGATTTTGCCCAGAACATCGCGGGTTTTCGGCCCGGCAATGGCGAAAACGCCCCATTGGTTGGTCACATCCTGAATTTCGATATGTCCGAATTCGGCCATCTTGTCATCCGCGGCTTTACGCAGGTAATCCGCGTCATAAGCAGTCCATGCACCGGCGGACACAAGATAATAATTGTCCTCGCCGTTGCGCACAATGGTATATTCTGTACGCGTTGTCCCCGCATCTGTCAGCGCATAAGTCAGGTTGATACGGCCAATTTTGGGCAGTTTGTTGCACGTAAACCAATCCAAGAATTGTGTTGCACCTGCGCCTTTGACCACATGTTTGGTAAAGGCTGTTGCGTCGATCAGGCCAACACTTTCACGTATGGCTTTCGCCTCGTCATGGGCATATTGCCACCAACCGCCACGGCGAAAAGACCGTGCCGCATGATCGTCAAAGCCAACAGGCGCGTAATAGTTGGGGCGATCCCATCCGTTCACGCGCCCAAACTGTGCCCCTGCCGCTTTTTGGCGGTCATAGGCAGGCGATGTACGCAAAGCGGCACAAGCGGGGCGTTCTTCGTCCGGGTGATGCAGAATATAAACGTGATCATAGCATTCTTCGTTTTTACGCGCCGCATATTCGGTGGTCATCCAAGAGCCGTAGCGTTTCGGATCAAGGCTTGCCATGTCGATCTCGGCTTCGCCTTCAACCATCATTTGTGCCATATAGTTACCAACGCCACCAGCTGCGGTAATCCCGAAGCTGAAACCTTCTGCCAGCCACATATTACGCAGTCCGGGCGCTGGCCCCACCAAAGGATTGCCATCAGGTGTGTAACAAATCGGGCCGTTGAAATCGTCCTTCAACCCGCTTTCCTCACAAGATGGCATACGGTGGATCATCGCCATATATTGCTCTTCAATACGTTCCAGTTCGAGCGGGAACAAATCAGCGCGGAAGCTATCTGGCACGCCATATTTAAAGCGTGCTGGTGCGTGCTTTTCATAAACCCCCAGAATCCAACCGCCGCGTTCTTCGCGGACGTAGGATTGGGCATCCGCGTCGCGGATCACAGGATGTTCAGGGTTGCCGTCCGCGCGCCACTGCACCAAAGCAGGGTCTTTGTCTGTCACGATGAATTGGTGCTCGACGGGAATTGCGGGAATTTTGATGCCCAGCAATTTTGCAGTGCGTTGCGCGTGATTACCAGTGGCCGTGACAACATGTTCGGCCGTTATAATTACCTGCTCTTCTGAAGGCACCAGATTGCCGCCTTTTTCCACCATCTTGGTGCAGGTCACTTTCCATTCGGAACCTGTCCACTCATATCCATCAACCTGCCATTTACGCTCAATCGTCACACCGCGTTGACGCGCGCCTTTGGCCATCGCCATGGTCACATCTGCTGGATTGATATAACCATCTGTAGGGTGATAAATCGCACCTTCCAGATCATCTGTGCGGATCAGCGGCCAGCGTTCCTTGATCTCATTCGGTGTCAGATGTTGATACTCGATGCCAACAGTTTCCGCCGTAGAGCCATAAAGCATGTATTCGTCCATGCGATCTTTGGTTTGCGCCATGCGCAGGTTGCCGACAACGGAGAAGCCAGCGTTCAGACCTGTTTCAGCTTCCAGTGTTTTATAAAAATCCACCGAATAATCATGCAAATGCGTGGTGGCATAGCCCATATTGAAAAGCGGCAACAGACCTGCTGCATGCCATGTTGAACCTGACGTAAGCTCGTCACGCTCTAAAAGCATCACATCTTTCCAGCCGTATTTCGCCAAATGATAGGCAATGCCCGTACCAACAGCGCCACCGCCGACTACCAGAGCTTTTACATGGGTTTTCATGGGATCGATTCCTTTGATCTGAATT